>DATIPP010000022.1:0-4783 GCA_035471825.1 Gammaproteobacteria bacterium | reverse complement strand
TATGGGTACTCATGTTCTCGACGATACCGAGAACGGAAACATCGACTTTTTCAAACATTTTGAACGCCTTCCTGGCATCCAGCAGCGCGATGTCCTGGGGCGTGGTGACAATGATCGCACCGCTGACCGGTATCTTCTGGCACAGGGTCAACTGGATATCCCCGGTACCGGGCGGAAGGTCGATAACCAGATAATCCAGATCCCGCCAGTTGGTGTCATTCAGCAATTGCTCCAGCGCCGAGGTCACCATGGGCCCACGCCAGATCATCGGCGTGTCCTCGTCGATAAGGTAACCGATCGACATTGATTGCAGATGGTAACTGATCCTGGGTTCGACCGTTTTGCCGTCAGTAGTGTCCGGTTTGCCACTGCAACCAAGCATGCGCGGCTGGCTCGGTCCGTAGATATCGGCGTCCAGGATACCTACCGAAGCACCTTCAGCCTGCAGGGCCAGCGCCAGGTTCGTCGCCGTGGTTGACTTGCCGACGCCGCCCTTGCCGGAAGCGATTGCAATGGTGTTCTTGACGTTGGACAGGGGCTTGACGTTTTTCTGGACCGCGTGGGAGATAATGGCAGTGCTGACCGCCACCTCGATCGGTACGTCGGTTTCACCAGCGAGCCTGTCGCTGACCAGTTGCTGCAGTTTTTCATGCCAGCCTGCGGCGGGGTAGCCCAGTTCCAGGTCAATCCGTATCCGGTCTTCGTTGATTACGATATCTTTGACGCTCCCGGCGGAAACGAGATCCTGTTTCATGTAAGGATCCTCGATGTCCGACAGGATGGATTCGATTTGTTCACGGGAAGTTAGTGACATAGTGCTGTTTGTTAATCCGGGTTTGGTAAAACGGGTATCTTAACACAAGGCACGTTATAGTAATGGCAGCACAATATCAGGGCCGCCAACCGGTAAGGGCACACAAGACTTTGGCCGCGGGACGGCAGCCATGATACCTTATCGCGTTTTCCCGGTATCCAGGAACAAATGACTGATAATACTCGAAAACTGCTGGTCACCAGTGCACTTCCCTACGCCAATGGTCCGATCCACATCGGCCACCTGGTGGAATACATCCAGACGGACATCTGGGTGCGATTCCAGAAAATGCGGGGACACGAGTGTTACTACGTCTGTGCCGAAGATGCACATGGAACACCCATCATGTTGCGCGCCCAGCAGGAAAACATCACGGCGGAGGCCTTGATCGAGCGGTTCGAGAAAGAACACAGGCGGGATTTTGCCGGTTTTGCCATCGATTTCGATAATTATCACACGACGCATTCTGACGAGAACCGTGAACTGGCGACGCTTATCTACAAGCGACTCGATGCCGGCGGCCACATTACCCGCCGCACTATCAAGCAGGCCTATGATCCGGTCAAGAATATGTTCCTGCCGGACCGGTTTATCCGCGGCGAGTGTCCGAAATGCGGCACGGCCGATCAATACGGCGACAGTTGCGAGGTATGCGGCGAAACCTACACGCCGACGGACCTGAAAAATCCCGTTTCGGCGATATCCGGCGCCACACCGATCGAGAAAGAATCGGAACATTACTTTTTCAAGCTCGCGGATTTCGAGGACATGTTGCGCGATTGGACGCGTGCGGGACATATCCAGCAGGAAGTCACCAACAAGCTGGACGAGTGGTTTGCCACCGGCCTGCAGGAATGGGATATCTCACGCGACAAACCCTATTTCGGCTTTCCCATTCCGGATACGACTGACAAATACTTTTACGTCTGGCTTGATGCCCCGATAGGTTACCTCGCCAGCCTGAAAAACCTTTGCGACCGCAGTGATCTCGATTTTGACGCATTTATCAAAAAAGACAGCAATGTCGAACTCCATCATTTCATTGGCAAGGACATCATTTATTTTCACGCCCTGTTCTGGCCGGCCATGCTGGAAGGCAGCAACATGCGCACTCCCACCGCCATTCACGCTCACGGCTTCCTGACAGTGAACGGCCAGAAAATGTCGAAATCACGCGGCACGTTTATTACTGCGGAGACCTATCTCAGGTATCTCGATCCGCAATACCTGCGTTATTACTTTGCCGCCAAGCTGGGCAGCGGCGTGGATGACATTGATCTCAATTTTGAAGACTTCAGTTTTCGGGTCAACGCAGATCTTGTCGGCAAGGTCGTCAACATCGCCAGCCGTTGCGCCGGTTTTATCAACAAGCAATTCGATGGCAAGTTATCAGGTACACTGCACGATCGGGATTTGTTCGATCGGTTTTCCTCGGCGGGTGACACTATAGCCTCGGCCTATGAAGACCGTGAATATGCCCGCGCCATGCGCGAGATCATGCAACTGGCCGATGATGCCAATCTCTATATCGATCAGCACAAGCCCTGGGTGCTTATCAAGGATAATGAAAAGAAAGAAGAGGTACAGGCAATCTGCACCATGGGTCTCAACCTTTTCCGGGTGCTGATGATTTACCTCAAGCCGGTACTACCGGTTATGGCAGCGGAAACCGAGGCATTTCTCAAGGTCCCGCCTTTAACATGGCAGGACAACAGGTCTCCCCTGGTCAATCAATCTATTTCCCGCTTCAAACCACTGATGATACGCGTGGAAAAAGATCGAATCGATGCCATGCTGGCAGACAGCCGGGAAGACATGAAACAATCACCATCATCCGGTAAACAAATGAAAGGAAAAGGACCACTTATGAACGACCCCATTGCAGAGGAAATAAGTATCGACGATTTTACCAGGGTCGATTTGTGCGTCGCCCGCATTACAAAAGCTGAACAGGTGGAGGGCGCCGACAAACTGTTACGACTGACACTCGATCTCGGCGGGAAAACCAGGACGGTGTTTGCCGGAATCAAATCGGCATACCAGCCGGGTCAACTGGAGGGAAAACTTACCGTCATGGTCGCCAACCTGGCACCACGTAAAATGCGTTTTGGCGTATCGGAAGGCATGGTGCTCGCGGCGGGGCCGGGTGGAAAGGACCTGTTTATCCTGAGTCCTGACGAGGGGGCCGAACCCGGCATGCGTATCAAGTAAACCCGGGAGAAATTTTCTGATGTCCGACATTATGTTGTACATCCTGGCCACGACCCTGGCGAACAATATTATTGTCGTCCAGATGGCCGGTGTCGACCCGGCCCTGGCGTTCAGTAAACGGCAGGTTGTCGCAAAGGGGTTGTGTCTCACGATGCTGGTAATGTTACCGCTGGCCACGATGTTCACATTCATTTTGCAGCAGGCCGTTTTGACGCCGCTTGAAATCGATTACCTGCAATTGCCGCTGTTTGTAACGCTGATATTCCTGCTGGCCGGTTTGCTTAAGATCCTGCTGCCGAAGATTAACACAACACTGGGTGAACGGCTGGAAATATTCCTGCCAATGGCTGCCATCAACACTACATTGCTCGGCAGCGTTCTGCTTAACCTGCGTCAATCCGGCACTGTCCTGCAGTCAGTTGCTTATGGCCTGGTCACTGCCCTGGGATTCGCGCTGGTCCTGTTGATGATTACCTCGATCCACGAAAAGCTGGAATATACCGACATTCCACACCCTTTTCGCGGATTACCAATCACACTGGTCACACTCGGCCTGGTGGCCATGTCATTCATGGGATTCCCCGGGTAAATACCTCATGATCACGGCATTGCTGGTGTTCGTGCTGACAGTTGCATGTACCGCGGTCGTCATCGCCCGTGTTTACAATCCCGCAATTGCCCGGGACAAGCTGGTCGATAACATCAATGGCCTGCTGCCACAAACACAGTGTGGTAAATGCGATTATGCCGGTTGCCGACCCTACGCCACCGCCATTCTTGAAGATGATGCGGATATCAACCAGTGTCCGCCCGGAGGACAAGACACCGTCAAGTTGCTGGCGAAATTCACCGGCCGCTCCGAAAAACCCCTGGATCCGGATCATGGCCGGGAGGAACCGGTGCGTGTCGCCGTGATCGACGAATCATTATGCATCGGTTGCGTCAAATGCATCCACGCCTGCCCGGTAGATGCCATAGTCGGCGCACCGAAACAGTTGCACACCGTTATTGAACAGGAATGCACGGGCTGCGGGCTATGCATTGAACCCTGTCCCGTCGATTGCATCAGCATGGAGACACCGGATGGACATGAACCGGCTTATCCGAACATCACAACAACTGCTGTACCGGGACATTCATGGTAAACCGTGAATTGATGGATTTTCCCGGCGGCCTGACGTTGCCGACCCACAAGGAACTTTCAAACGACAAGCCTTCATTGATCACGCCGTTGCCGGACCGGATCATACTGCCGCTGAAACAACACATCGGCATACCCGCACAACCGCTCCTCAAGCCGGGCGATCATGTTCTCAAGGGACAGATCGTTGCCCGTGCGGAAGGTTATGTCAGCGTCCCGATACATGCCAGTACCTCGGGTAAAATTATCGAGATCGCCGAGCATACAGTCCCTGATTCGCTTGGCCTGAAGGCCCCGTGCATTGTCATAGAGCCTGATGGTGAAGATGCCTGGTACGATATAAAACCGGTCGGGGAATACACCGCACTGGACCCTGACGCCCTGCAGGACGTGATTCGGGAAGCGGGCATCGTCGGACTCGGGGGAGCCGGATTCCCGGCCCACGTCAAGCTGAGGGAAGGTACGGAATCGGCCGTGGACACATTAATCATCAACGGCGTGGAGTGCGAGCCCTACATCAGTTGTGACGATCGCCTCATCCGCGAAAAGCCGGGTTATATCGTTGCCGGAACACGCATGATTCGGCATGCGATCCAGGCAAAACACTGTGTAATAGC
>DATIPP010000021.1:0-3037 GCA_035471825.1 Gammaproteobacteria bacterium | reverse complement strand
CACTCTCTGCATCGATTGCAAAACCCTGGACGAGATCAAGGAAAGACACCTCGGATAAGTCATAAGTAACAAGTTATAAGTTACAAGTAAATGAATAAACAATTCTTATTACTATAGCTTATTACTTATCACTAATCTTTGTAACTTATGACTAGTTGTTACATTGGTCGCTTCGCCCCTTCTCCTTCAGGTCCATTGCATTTCGGTTCCGTGATTGCTGCCCTGGGCAGTTTCCTGCAGGCACGATCCCGTGGCGGACAGTGGCTGGTGCGCATGGAAGACATCGACATTCCGCGCGTACAACCGGGTGCCGCTGATGATATATTGCGCACACTGGAAAAACTGCATCTTTTCTGGGACGGCGAGGTGTTCTACCAGAGCCGGGGTAATGCCGCCTACCGGGAAGCGGAAGCACTGCTCGAATCGAGACAGTTGCTCTATCCCTGTGCCTGTACCCGCAGGGACATACAGGGTCAGCGCTACAGCGGGCATTGCCGCAACGGTTTGCCGCCCGGCAAGGCCGGGCGTTCAGTCCGTATAAAGACGACGAGCGAACCCGTAAGTTTCGCCGACCGGGTCCAGGGTGTGCAGTGGCAAAATCTTCAAAACGAAACCGGTGACTTCATTATCCGCCGCGCTGACAATATCACCGCTTATCATCTCGCCGTCGTGGTCGACGACGCCTGGCAGGGAGTCACCGAGATCGTGCGCGGCAACGACCTGATGGATTCCACTCCACGCCAGATTTACCTGCAGGAATTACTGGGATACCCGACACCCGACTACTGTCACCTGCCGGTGGCCGTGAATCCCGACGGCAGGAAGATCAGCAAGCAAAACCATGCGCCGGGTGTCCGCACGCACTCGCCTTCGCGTGTGCTCCATAACGCGTTACAATTCCTGGGACAAGGCCCCGATCCGGCGCTCAGGGACGCATCCATCGAGACGGTCATCGACTGGGGCATTAAAAACTGGGACCTGGAAAAGGTTCCGCGACTGGAAACGATAATGTTCGCAGACGATCATCGCGCCACCGCGACTCAGGTATAACGGCCAGCAAGCTCCACCCGTTTTTCATAGGCTTCCCTCGCAATCCGGATATCCTCCAGGAACCAGTCCAGTTCATTCATCTGCATGGCCTGTGGGCCGTCCACCAGTGCCTTGCCCGGATCGGGATGAAAATCGATCAATACCATGTTGGCGCCCGCGATCACACCCTGCACAGTGGCGTGCATGATATCGAGGATATTATCCGGTGATGAGTTACGTGATCCGACGGAGTGGGAGGGATCGATGCAGACCGGCATGCGCGTCATGCGCTTGACAACCGGTACGTGGGCAAAGTCGACCAGGTTGCGATGTGGATCACCGAAATTGGTCTTCATGCCGCGCAAACAGAAGATCACATTGCGATTGCCTTCACTGGCCAGGTATTCCGCTGCGTTCAGTGATTCCTCCAGCGTGATCCCGAAGCCGCGCTTGAACAGGACCGGAAATTCCTTCTGGCGGCCGACTACCTTCAGCAATTCAAAGTTCTGCGTGTTGCGGGTACCGATTTGCAGCATAACCCCGGTCGGTTGACCGGATTCCTCCAGTGCCGTCCGTATCTCGTCGATCTGATCATCGTGGGTCACTTCCATGGCAATGACCTTGATGCCGTACTTCCCTGCCAGTTCAAAAACGTACGGCAGGCATTCCTTGCCGTAACCCTGGAATGAATAGGGATTGGTACGCGGCTTGTAGGCACCCATACGCGTGCATTCCAGCCCCCGGTCACGCAGCGCCTTCAGCATGATCTCGACATGCTTACGTTTATCGACGGCACAAAGCCCGGCAAAGATGTGCAGGTTATCCTGGCCGAAACGGACGCCGTTGTATTCAAAATGACTTGCCCGGGAATCGTCCTTGTGCCGTCCGAGCACCCGGTATTCCCTCGAAACACGGACGACGCGATCGACGACTTCAAAATCCTGGATCGTTTCCGCGTCCAGCGAACTCGTATCACCGACCAGGTAGATTTCCGTCAATACCTGTTGTGTACCGACTTCCTCATGCATGCGCACGCGGATATTCGGCAATGTCGAGAGGTAATCATTCAGCTTGAGAAATTCCTGCCCGTTTTTGTCGGTATCAGGATGAAGAATAATAATCATGTCCGTCCTGTCTTATAGTTTGTGTTAAACCTGTGCCGTGAAATAAGCGGTCCATCGTGTATAAAGATGATCAGCCAGCTGATGCAGGTTGTGAGCGCGGCGGTCACAGTCCGCGAGGATGTCGGCTGCTGATTGTACACTTTCAGACGGGTTTTTGATGTCTTCCGCGTAATACCCGACCCATTCCCGCAGCAGGTCTGCCGTGACTTCAACGTGAAATTGCAATGCCAGTGTACTGCCCATAACGAATCCCTGGTTCGTGCAATGTGCATTCTGCACCAGGAGACTGGCACCTTCCGGCAGGCTGAAGGTCTCGCCGTGCATGTGAAAGACTTCGAATTCATCGGCCAGTCCGTCGAGCCACTCCGCGGCGGCAGGATTGTCCGCCCTGTTTACGGGGAACCAGCCGATTTCCGTCACAGTGTTGGGTCCCACCGTGCCACCCAGGGCCCTGCTGATCAACTGTGCACCTAGACAATGCCCGAGCAACGGAACGCCCCCAACATGGGCCCGGCGTATGAGGGCCAGTTCTTCCGCGATCCAGGGTATGTCATCATTGACACTCATGGGACCGCCCATGAACACAAGTGCAGGCGCATCGGTCGCGTCCGGAACCCGCTCCCCCTGATCGATTCTAATTACTCGATAAGGGATTTCACGCGCATCAAGAAAACTGCCAAGATAGGCCGGACCCTCGCAGTCGATATGCTGAAAAACAAGAACGTGATTCATAGTACAATATTTTCCTGATACAGCGGCACGGATCATTTCCAATGAAAAACAGGTTGTTCATATCTACATTGCTGCTTATTTTCTCACAAACCGGCCTTGCTGTTGACAAGGTACTGGTTCTTGGCCTATTCAAGGACAAGGCCGTTATCATC
>DATIPP010000020.1:0-5425 GCA_035471825.1 Gammaproteobacteria bacterium | reverse complement strand
ACCACTGCGGTGAATTCTACTTCAATCCCGAAACAGCCAAGAGGGAAGTAATATGAATTTCAACGCAACCCTGATCGGTCAGACAATTGCGTTTGCGGTCTTCGTCTGGTTCTGCATGAAGTTTATCTGGCCATTGTTGCTGGGTATGTTGCAGGAGCGTGAAAAACGCATCGCGGACGGTCTTGCCGCCGCAGAAGAAGGCGAACAAAAGCTGGTACAGGCCGAGGAACGGCACAGGGAACTGGTGGAAGAAGGCAAGCAACAGGCCGCCACCATCATCAGCCAGGCCCAGAGACGGGGTGATGAGATCGTCGAGGAGGCGAAAGGTGATGCCAGGACGGAAGGTGAGCGTATCAAGGAATCCGCCCGCAGCGAGATCGCCCAGGAAAAAGAGGCCGCCAGGGAAGAACTTCGCAAACAGGTTGCCAGCCTGGCCCTGCTTGGAGCCGAGCAAATCCTGATGCAGGAAGTGGATCGCAAGGCCCACGATGAACTGCTCAACAAGATAACTGCTGACCTGTAATCGCCTACGACCATGCAGGAAAAAATCACAATCGCAAGACCCTATGCGCAGGCGGCATTTGTCCAGGCCAGCGAGGAGAGCAATCTGCAGCAATGGTCTGAATTGTTGCAATTGTTGGGAAGGCTTGTTTCGGATCCGACCATGATAAAACTTATCAAGAATCCAGAACTGGAGCGGGAAAAACTGACGGACATCATTTTTGATATCTGCGCTGACCACCTGTCGGATACGAGACGTAATTTCATCACATTGCTTGCTGAATCCGGTCGCCTGCTGGTCGCGCCGGAAATACACACCTTGTTTGAAAAGCTGCATGACGAGGCAGAGGGTATCGTTGATGTAAAAGTTGTGTCTGCCTACCAGCTGAAAGATGAACAGCAATCAAAGATCAAGCAGATGATGTCAAGGCGCCTTGGCAAGGATGTCAATGTCAGCAGTGAAACCGATGAGACATTGATCGGTGGGGTCGTGATTCGCGCCGGTGATTCGGTTATCGATGCTTCCATCAGGGGCCGCCTGAAACAGCTCAGTCAAAATTTTGCAGAATAGTTAACGAAGAGGAAAAACCATGTCTATCAGTGCAACTGAAATTAGTGATCTGATAAAGAAAAAGATCCAGAACCTGGATCTGGATACGGAAGCCCGCACGGAAGGCACCGTTGTCAGTCTTGCTGACGGTATTGCCCGCATTCACGGCCTGGGTGACGTCATGCAGGGCGAGATGATCGAGTTTCCCGGAAACACCTACGGCCTGGCCCTGAACCTGGAACGTGATTCGGTCGGCGCCGTTATCCTGGGGCCCTATCTGCACATCAAGGAAGGCGATACCGCCAAATGCACCAAGCGCATCCTCGAGGTGCCGGTAGGAGAACAGTTGCTGGGACGTGTAGTTGATTCACTCGGTATCCCGGTAGACGGCAAGGGGGATATCGAAGCGACTGAATCCTCTCCGATTGAAAAGATCGCGCCGGGCGTTATCGCCCGCCAATCTGTATCCCAGCCAGTCCAGACGGGATTGAAATCCATTGACTCCATGGTCCCAATCGGTCGTGGTCAGCGAGAATTGATCATCGGCGATCGCCAGACCGGCAAGACAGCCGTTGCCATAGATACCATTATCAACCAGAAAGGTACCGGCATTAAGTGCATCTATGTTGCCATCGGCCAGAAGGCCTCTTCGATCAACACGGTTATAAAGAAACTGGAAGAACACGATGCCCTGGAACACACAATCGTCATTGCAGCCGACGCAGCCCAGTCGGCCGCCATGCAGTACATCGCCCCTTACTCCGGCTGCACCATGGGGGAATACTTCCGCGATCGCGGCGAAGACGCCCTCATTATTTATGACGATCTGACCAAGCAGGCCTGGGCCTACCGCCAGGTCTCATTATTGTTACGGCGCCCACCGGGTCGCGAGGCATACCCGGGTGACGTGTTTTACCTGCACTCGCGTCTGCTGGAACGTGCGGCACGCATCAATGCGAACTACGTCGAAAAGATTACCGACGGCAAGGTCAAGGGCAAGACCGGATCACTGACAGCCCTGCCGATCATTGAAACACAGGCCGGTGACGTGTCTGCATTCGTGCCGACCAACGTGATCTCGATTACCGACGGACAGATTTACCTTGAATCGGATTTGTTCAACTCCGGTTTCCGACCGGCAATCAATGCCGGCCTGTCTGTGTCACGCGTTGGTGGTGCCGCGCAGACCAAGATCATCAAGAAGCTTGGGGGTGGAATCCGCCTTGCCCTAGCCCAGTACCGTGAACTTGCGGCCTTTTCCCAGTTTGCCTCGGACCTGGATGAATCGACCCGGAAACAGCTCGAACGCGGTCAGCGAGTGATGGAACTGATGAAACAGAAACAATACAGCCCGATGACCATCGCCGAGATGGCCGTCAGTCTGTATGCCGCCGAGGGCGGGTTTCTTGATGATATCGAGCTGGAAAAGATCGGTGCCTTCGAACACGCCCTGCTCGGTTTCATGAACAGCGAGAAATCGGATCTTATGGACAAGATGAACGAGGAAGGAGAACTCACCGACGAGGTGGAGGAATCATTGAAGAGCAATATCGAGGAATTCAAGAAAAATCATACTTGGTAAAAAAAGTAACAAGTCACAAGTTACAGGCAAAAAGGCGAAGAGAGACGGAATAATTTATGTCAGGAACGAAAGAAATCCGCACAAAGATCGGAAGTGTTAAAAACACCCAGAAGATCACGAAGGCTATGGAGATGGTGGCGGCCAGTAAAATGCGCAAGGCCCAGGACCGCATGTTTGCAGCACGACCCTATGCCAACAAGATCCGGAACGTGATCTTCCATCTGGGCTATGCCAATCCCGAATACACCCACTCCTATCTCGTCCCGCGGGACGAAGTAAAACGCATCGGTGTGATTATCGTTTCGACGGACCGGGGCCTTTGCGGTGGTCTTAACTCGAACCTGTTCCGGAGCATGTTGAAGCAGATGAAAAGCTGGGACGACGAGGGAAGGGAAATCAAACTTTGTATTATCGGCACCAAGGCTTCGACCTTTTTTAACCGTCTGGGCGCCGATATCATCGGCCAGGCTTCGCAACTCGGTGATGAACCCACTGCCGATGATTTGCTGGGAACCGTGGTGGTCATGCTGCAGGCATTCGACAAGGAAGAGATCGACGAGTTGTATATCATTTCCAATGAATTCGTGAATTCCATGACCCAGAAACCGCGCCTGGAAAAACTGCTCCCGATTGAAGAGGCCGAGGATGAGACACTGGTCGAACATCATGTCGAGGAGGGCGGCTGGACGCCCCTGAAATATCACTGGGACTACATTTATGAACCGGATGCAAAAGATGTGCTGGATCAGCTTCTACAACGATATATCGAATCCCTGGTGTATCAGAACGTAATCGAGAATATTGCCTGTGAACAGGCCGCGAGAATGGTAGCCATGAAGAGTGCATCCGACAATGCCGGCCAGCTTATTGACGAACTGGAACTGGTCTACAACAAGGCCCGGCAGGCGGCTATTACGCAGGAGTTGTCGGAAATCGTCGGTGGGGCGGCCGCAGTATAGGAACAGTTACAAGCTATCAAGTTACAAGTTAAAAGTGAAATGATTTTCGCATAAGAGGAATACACTAATGAGTTCTGGAGAAATCGTACAAATCATTGGCGCGGTAGTAGACGTGGAATTTCCGAGCGATGCTATCCCCAGGATTTATGACGCCCTGATAGTGGAAGGAGAAGGTATCCATACTACCCTGGAGGTTCAGCAACAACTGGGCGATGGCGTGGTAAGAACCATCGCGCTGGGTTCTACGGACGGTTTACAGCGGGGATTGAATGTCACCAATACCGGTGATCCAATCTCCGTACCGGTTGGTGAAAAAACCCTGGGCCGTATCATGAATGTACTGGGTGAATCCATTGATGAATGCGGGCCTATAGATACAGACGAGAAAATGCCTATCCACCGCGAGGCACCCAAATTTACAGAGCTGAGCCCCAGTACCGAACTTCTGGAGACCGGGATCAAGGTTATCGATCTCATCGTGCCTTTTGCCAAGGGCGGCAAGATCGGCCTGTTCGGCGGTGCCGGTGTCGGCAAGACCGTGAACATGATGGAGCTCATCAACAACATCGCCACCGAGCATTCGGGCCTGTCGGTGTTTGCCGGTGTCGGCGAACGTACCCGTGAAGGCAACGACTTTTATTATGAGATGCAGGAAGCCGGCGTTGTCGATGTGGAGAATTTCTCCAACTCGAAAGTATCCATGGTCTATGGTCAGATGAACGAACCGCCCGGTAACCGGTTGCGTGTCGGACTGACCGGCCTGACTCTGGCCGAGAAATTCCGCGATGACGGCCGCGATGTCCTGTTGTTTATCGATAATATTTACCGTTTCACGCTTGCTGGCGTGGAAGTATCCGCGCTGCTCGGACGCATGCCGTCGGCCGTGGGTTACCAGCCGACCCTGGCAGAAGAAATGGGCAAACTGCAGGAACGTATAACCTCGACCAAGACCGGATCGATCACATCAATCCAGGCCGTGTATGTTCCGGCGGATGACCTGACCGACCCTTCGCCTGCAACTACTTTTGCTCACCTCGACGCCACCGTCGTCTTGTCGCGACAGATCGCGGAACTGGGTATCTATCCGGCGGTGGATCCGCTTGATTCAACCAGCCGCCAGCTGGATCCCCTGGTTGTCGGCCAGGAGCATTACGATACGGCCCGCGCCGTGCAGAATACATTGCAACGTTACAAGGAACTGCGCGATATTATCGCCATTCTCGGCATGGACGAACTGTCGGAAGACGACAAACTCGCCGTAGCCCGGGCTCGCAAGATCCAGCGGTTCCTGTCACAGAACTATTTTGTGGCCGAGGTGTTTACCGGCCAGAAGGGGGTTTATGTTCCCTTAAAGGAAACCATCAAGGGCTTTCAGGCAATTGTTGAAGGCGAGCATGATGATCTTCCGGAGCAGGCATTCTACATGGTGGGCACCATCGAGGATGCCGTTAAAAAGGCGGATACGCTCTAGACCGGCAAGGCACTGGATATGGCAGACACCATTCAAATTGATATCGTCAGCGCGGAGAGAGAGATCTTCTCCGGTGAAGCCGAGATGGTATTCGCACCGGCGATACTGGGCGAGGTAGGAATCGCACCGGGACATACACCTTTGGTGACGCGCCTTGCTCCGGGTGAAGTCCGTATCAGGACAGTGGATGGCGAGGTGAAGGGTTACTACGTATCGGGTGGTTTGCTCGAGGTACAACCGACAGTTGTTACAGTTTTATCTGATTCAGCAGAACGTGCAGAAGATCTGGATGAAGCTGCCGCCATGAAAGCCAAGGAAGAAGCCGAGCGGGCATTGCATGACAGGGACGCCAAGATAGATTA
>DATIPP010000019.1:0-3210 GCA_035471825.1 Gammaproteobacteria bacterium | reverse complement strand
GACCATTGAATCGTCTTCCTCGCTTTTTGCCAGCAACACCGTCGACATACCGCCCTTGGCCAGTTCCCTGATAATGGCATACCCGGGTATGACCAGTCCTTCATCTTCTTTCTTGTTGACGATACCGATGTCAGTGGTGAGGTCAAAAAAATCCGTATCATCATTGATGTCGCTAACGGAAAGTCGCGTGCCGGTTTTATCTGCAGCCATTTCGAGTGAATCGGTAATTTTTTGTAGAACATTCCGGGTATTTATTTCCGATTTAATAATATAATTGCTTGCACCCACTCGCATTGCGTTGATAGCAATGTTTGAATCCTGTGTGCTTTCCAGCAGCAGAATGATTGGTGGTACATGCGGTTGTTTAACCAGTGACTGGATCAGGTGCAGACCGTTCTGGCCTTCCCCGAGATCGTAATCAAGCAGGACCAGGTCATAATTATCCAGTGATGTTGTATCGGGAGAGTATGCCTGTTTTCCGATGTCGATTTCCCTGACGGCAGCTTCAGGTATGCAGTTATTGATGAGCTGCATCAGCTTTTTCAGCTGATCATCACTGGCCTGCCCGATAATGAGAAATTCTGTCATTCAAAATTGCCGGTTGGCTTCAAAGTAAAAAATCAATAAATTACAATCATTTATACATGGTTATTCCCGGGCACCGGAACGGTAAATGACAATAACCCCGGAGCCCGTATCCCACACTTGAAGAATTGTATCAGAAGAGTAAAAACCGGTTCAGTTCAGGAGCGTGCTGACATGGTCCAGCATCTCGTCCTCGTTGAACGGCTTGGTCAGGTATACGTTCACGCCAGCGTTATCTGCCTCTTTACGGTGCTTTTCCGTTGAGCGGGACGTCACCATGATGATTGGAATATCGGAAGTCTCACTATCGGCACGAATATGAGATGAAAGTTCCATGCCGTTCATACGCGGCATTTCCAGATCAACAAGCATAATATCCGGCCGTTTTTTCTTGATAATCTCGAGTGCCTCAAGACCGTCCTTGGCTGTTCTGACGTCATAACCGGCATCTTTAATTACCTGGGCAAGGGAGCGCCTGGCACTGAGGGAGTCGTCGACAACGAGTGCCAGCGGCAGTGATTCACGGATATCTGTTTGCGTGAATTGCCCGGTGAGGGTATGGCGGAATTTACCCTGGTTGCGTATCAGTTCGGGAATATCGAGTACGGGCACGACACTGCCGTCACCCAGGATCGTGGCACCCGTGATTCCCTTGATATCTTTCAGGTAATTGCCCATGTGCTTGATAACCAGTTCCCGGACATCCATGATTTCCTGCATGAACACGATTTTCCTGTCGTCGCCGTCCTCGATGAGAAGGGCGGGGCGTGTCTCGCGGGGTTTGGCCCGGCGGTCGCCGGGCATATCGATCAAATCTTCAAGATTGACAGCATCAAGTATTTCTTCACCGAACCTGCAACGCAGTTGATCTTCCGATTCCATGATCTCACTGTCGCTGGGATGCAATATCTGGATGATCCCGTGATTGGAAACAGCCAGTATCTGGTCGCGGTGACGAATCAGTATTGAGTGTGATGAAATCAAAGTTATTGGCAGTCGCAGTTCAAACAGGCAGCCGCGGTCCTTTTCCGATTCGATATGGATGCTGCCCTTGATCGACTGGATCTGTGAATTGACTACGTCCATGCCGATCCCGCGGCCGGATACCTGTGTTGTTTCCTGTCGCGTGGAAAAACCCGGTAGTAATATCAGGCGATTAATGTCGTGTTCATCGAGTTCCTCGCCGGGATCAACGAGTCCTTTCTTGATCGCCGAAAGTCGGATGGCCTCCTGGTTCAGGCCGGCGCCGTCATCCCTGCAGCGGACAACAATCATCGTGCCTTCGCGGGAGAACTCCAGGTCGATCCGGCCTTCCGGGGATTTTTGCTTCCTGATGCGCTCATCCCGGGACTCTATGCCGTGATCGATGGCATTTCTCAACATGTGCATGAGTGGGTCCAGCAATCCGGAAAGCACGTCACTGTCGATCAGTGTATCCGTGCCTTTCAGGTGGAGATTGACCTGTTTGTTGGTCGTACGGCAGGTCTGCCGGACACTTCGTTGCAGTCGCGGAGTGATCGATTTAATCGGCACCATGCGGGTTTTCATGATGAGTTCCTGCACTTCGCGATGCAGCCTGGATTGCTGGAACAGCAATTCATCCAGTTCGTGCAGGTCGTACTCTACACTTCTGTTCATTTCAAATGAATCGACCACATTTTCGGTAAGCTGGTTGGTAAGTGTGTGTAACTCGTTGTATTGTTCCAGCTCCAGCGGATCGAAAACCTCGCTCTGGTTCACCGCCATTTTCTGGTTAAAGATAATGCCGCGCATCTCAACCTGGCGTTCCAGTTCCGCGACGATCCCCTGGAGCATGGCATTGTGGTTGGCGAGCTCTTCCGATTCATGCGAGGAACGGCGTACATTTTCCTGCAACTGCGTGGTCAGGATGATCGTCTCGCCGAGTATCCGGATGATGTCATCGATAATGGGGGCGGGGACACGGAGCGTGGGCACGGCTTTTTCTTCTTCCGCCGCTTCTTCCTCGGAACCGTCAGCCGGTTTTGCCGCTGCTGTAGCCTGTTCGACCGGCGCTTCCTTGTCGAGTACCTCGATGCCTTCCTTTTCAAGCCTGTTTATCCAGTCCAGAATGTGTTGCAGGACTTCCTGCGCGTTGTCGGGCGCGGGTGTCTGTTCGACCAGGGCCTCGCTCATTTCTTCCAGGCAATCCGCAGCGTTCATCATCGCCGTACTGAGTGCCTGTGACGGCATGCGTTCATGCTTGTTGAGCAGGATTAAAATATCTTCCAGTTGATGAGTGAGGTTGGCGATACCTCTTATGCCGACGGTATTACCGGCACCCTTGACGGTGTGCGCGATACGCTGGGCCTTTTCCAGTGTCTTGATATCACCGCTGCCGTCGATCAGGGATTGTATGGCGGCAGAAAACCCTTCCGTTTGCATGGGCAATTCCTGCAACAGGCCCTCCAGTAATTCGGCACTGATATCGTCGGGGATTTGCAGCGATACATCTTCCGCGGTAGCCTGTGCCTGCCTTTCTTCCTGGGTTGCATCCGATTCCGCGAGATAGGGGGCATTGAGCAGATCCACCAGCGCCGGGGTCACCTCCTTGATGAGCGGGTCGGGCCACTCTTCCGATGCGAGATATTCCACGATGGACTGGCT
>DATIPP010000018.1:0-8904 GCA_035471825.1 Gammaproteobacteria bacterium | reverse complement strand
GCTACGGCGTGATGTGGCCGGGAGCGTGGAATCACCGATGAGCGTCGACATTTTCCACGCCGGTTATTTCCAGCCGGCCCGGTCCATCAGCCGGACTGCTTCCGCGTTGTATTCGCCGAGCAGATCGAGATTCAGTTCGTCTGCCTTGAATTCGCCCCATTGACTTAACGTATCGTTGACCGGCACATCCGCCCTGACCGGGTATTCCATGTTCTGGTTGGCATACCACGACTGGGAGGATTCGTTGACCAGGAACTCCAGTAGCCGGACAGCATCGTTTTTGTGTTTTGCAGAGCTGGTTACCCCCGCACCGCTGATATTGATATGGGCGCCGTGTCCTTCCTGGTTGGGCCAGAACAGCCGGACTTTTTCGGCGGCATTCCTTTCGTCCCCGATGTCGGATTGCAACATGCCGCCCAGGTAATAGGTATTGACCAGGGCCACGTCACACTGGCCCGCCGCTACGGCCTTGATCTGGTCGCGGTCGCCGCCTCTCGGCGGCCGGGCGAAATTATCGACCAGTTCGTTTGCCCAGTTTTCGGTTGCTTCCACACCATGATGGGCAACCAGGCTGGCAACAAGGGACTGGTTATACACATTGGATGATGAGCGAACACAAAGACGTCCGTGCCATTTATCGTCTGCCAGGGATTCATAGGTGGAAAGTTCTGAACCGGACACCCTTGATTCGGAATACACGATTACCCGCGAACGCAACGACAGTCCGTACCAGAAACCCTCGTCATCGCGGTAGGTTCCGGGGATAATATTGTTCAATTCATCGGAATCGACCGGTTGTAATAATCCTTTTTCCTTTGCGCGGTAAAGCCGGGCAACATCCACTGTCAGCAACATGTCAGCCGGGCTGTTAATACCCTCGATCTCCAGCCGCTTAATCAATGCATCGGCATCGCCGGTCACGAGATTGACCTCGATTCCCGTTTCCTGTTCGAACCGTTCCAGTAACGGCTTGATCAACGCTTCCTTGCGCGCGGAATAAACGTTGACTTCAGCTGCGGCCGTTAACGACACAACAAGAAAAACAACAGTAGTAAAAAATAATTTCAGTTTCATAAACGTCAGCAAATACTCCGCTTATAAATGGTTTCACTTTCAGATAACTTTTATAAATTCATCGCCGCTGATACCACATCCAGATACCGCTTAATGCCAGTATGAAAAAGAGTATGGCGGCCGCATCGACAACATACACGCCCCAGTAACCCGCAATCCTGCCACTATGCAAATCCAGCATCACGCGTTCCAGCGGCAGCCCGGTACCGCGATATTGTTGTAACAGCTCGCTTTGCAATCCTGCAGGGAGTGATTCGCGGTCTTTCCAGATGGCGTGAATAAAGTCTTCTTCATGCCAGTCCAGCGAATCGAGGTTGACCTGGTAATCCCCGTGCGCACCACGAATAACCAGCTGTTCATCCACGGTCTTGCCGATGGCACGCATCCCGGCGGGAACACCCTGCGTACCGGTCAGGCGCTCGAGAACCTCTCCATCACCGGTAAGCAATAACAACCTCCCGTCGAAACCAACAATGATATCGTCTTCCAGGATAACCGCACCGATCAATTGTTCGACATTGTCCCTCAATTCCCGCCTGTCAAAATAGACACGCTCACCGACCTGGCTGATCCAGTGATCACCGACCCGGAAACCGAACGGTGCCGCCGCCGGGTTGATATCATAGAAATCCAGCAGGAGATTGTTTTTCACGTATGACTTGTCGAGAGCCAGGCTTCCGGTGTGATTCAGCATTATTCCCGTCACCACGAGCATAATGACGAACAGGGCGGCAACGATACCGATCCGGCGGTGCCACTTGTGAATTGTCACCCAGAGATTCATCCAATACTCATTCGCCCGACATTGTTTCCCTGTGCAACAACAGCGCCACCCGGGCGAGGCGGGTTATCGCATTGACAGACAGGGTCGCGCCGGAGATACCGTCGATAGATCGATCCAGATCGTTACCATCAACCAGTCTTGCGTTTTTAAATTGATCCGTGAAAAACGGGTAACGCACCTCCCAGCCGCGACTTTCCCGGAAGATAAGGACCTTTACCTGTTCAATGCTTTCACCCTCTACAACAAATCCGGTCGTTATGGGTCTCTCCTTGCCGATCTCTTCCAGTATCCAGGCCGTGCGATCGTTTTTCTTCCAGTAACGCAGACGCAGGACACCCATGTCATGTCCCATGATGTCCTTGATCGCAACTTTCAGGTCGCCGGTAAGCCAGAGTTTTTCCGGTTCCGGCGGCGCCCCGGAAAAAGCCTGGTCGATAAAGTCACCGGGCTCCTGGTAAACATTCACACCGAATACCGGGATGGCACCTGCGAGCAGGATTAATAGAATGAAATGTCTGGTTACAGTCTTCACATTATTTCCTGTCACTACACGTGGAAAGGGCGCGGTAACGCGCCCTTTATCACAACCAGAATGAGATGATAAATGATTCTCATTTATTCAGCCATGCCAACCCTAGAACTGGTATCCCACTCCAAGATTGAAACCGTCCAGGACCCGGTCAACCGGGCCGTCGGCATCTTCATCCTGGACGTCGAACTTGAACACTACGTTCCGGTGCGGCCACCAGTTCAGACCGGCCACGAAACGATCGAATTCCTCGAAACGATGCACCGGTAGCTGGTTTCGCTGATCCCAGTTTTCATACCGGGCAAATATGCCGAGGTCGCCGGGAATACGGCCGGGCATTGCAAAGCGGTAGGCCGGTTCGACGTACCAGCCGACGAGCGTGTCCGCGTTGAAGGCATCAGGACCGGCGAAGGGACCGCCGTCATCCTCCAGGTCCCAGCGGGCATACAGTGCGCGCAGGCCGAAACCACTGGTGTGCTTGTAATCGATATGTCCTTCAAACAGTGTTGCCGAGACATCCAGGGAATCGACCGTGCCGGTGACATCCTTCTGGTATTGCCCCGAGACGCCGATCTCCAGTCCCGGTACTCCGGTATATCGCAGCCGCCCGGTAAACGCGACATCCTGGTCGGTTGCATTGGCCACTTTCAATCGGCCGCTGCGGGGACGAAAGGCGCTGCCGCCGGTGGACGGCATGACCAGCCCGGAGTGGGCATAGGCGTCGTAATTCCAGCCGGGCGCGATCTCGCCGTTGAAACCGAACACCGCCTCCCACCAGGTCGCCGGAATGATTTCGCTTTCGATGCGGTTGCGCTCAACACCATAAAATGTGTTCGGTTCATGGGTGGGATTGATAATGCCGATGGGCAGAATATCCAGGCCGGCACGCGTACGATGCTGATCGTTCAAATCCATTTCGATCCAGGCCTGCTCCAGTTCGACTTCACCGGGCTGACCTTCGCCGGCCAGTGAATGCTCCAGTTCCACCTCGGAAAAAAGACGGATATCGTCGGTAAACTCGTGCCCGAAATAGAGCACGAAGCGGTGAAAGTCGACCTGTTCGAGATCATCATTGCCCGTAGCACCGAGTACCTCGTCATCAAGATTGTTGTAGTGCAATTCGCCGTAACCGCCGATTGTTGTCCGCTCGGCCCAGGATGCCGCCGTAGACGTGCCGGAGGTACCCTGTTCAATGGCGTCGGCAGTGGCTTCGACTTTTTGCTCGGTCTCCGTGACCCGGGTCTCGGCGTCCGATACTTTCTTTTCGGTCTTTTCCAGTTTGGTTTTGAGCTCATCAATAACGAGCTGTTGCTGCTGGATAATACGCCACATCTCTTCCGTGCTGGGCACCTCTGCCATCGCGGCCGTGGTAAATATGGAAAGAATAAACAGCAGGTTAGCAGCCAGAAATCTAACGGAATGATTAATAAAATAGCTTGTTTGCATAACTCCCCCTGTTGGTTTTATTGGTTGAAAATCCCGGAGAATCGCGTTAATTTATAAATCTAAATGATAATCATTATCATTAATAGTACTGATTCTAGCACGGAATTTTTTTGTGCGCTATGTCGTGGATGCCGGATTTTGTAACGGGAAACCCCGCCTGAGAGTGGTGGATGCCGATTCCAGAGAGATCCGGGTGGAATGGTTTCTGGAGCCAGGCCGTGATCCCGTCCGGGATGATACGGCGGCATTTCCGCAAACACATCCCGCGGAGCAATACAAAGGCATGCAATCACTGCTCAAAAACCTGTTCCTTATTGCGTGCAGTGAAGATCTGGATCGATCGCGCGACAATGATCACAGCGGATCCGGCAAGGAACAGAATCACCCTTCAGGGGAAATAATGAACAATAAAATGTATGGAGTCAGCCAATGATATATCGACCGATACACCTGGTACCCCCTGACAATCTGCCCGCTGTCGAGATCCTGATCACGTCCCTGTGTTACTTGATGACGCAATATGCGAGAGAGTCTGATTCGGGCCTCGTACCCCAGATACAACGGCATCTCCACCTGCTCGAAAAGCATCCGGATTGTAGTTCGGATCTCCTGCGTACCATGTGTCGGCGGCTTTCCGGTCACTGGCAGAGACTCGTGACACTCCACGCAACCGGCACCGCCCGGACTGATCAATTTATCCATTAGGAGTCAATGAAATGAATGCAACCGGATGCAAACCTTACCCGCTGGTCACAACAAAGAACTGTGAAATCTGGCGCTACGGTGAAGAGCGGTACATGTCAACCTCGGAACCGTCTCGTTGCAGCTGAAGGAAAAACACTTCGAGAGCGTGGGCGAGGCCATGCAAAAAGCCTTGCAGAAACTGGATCAAATAAAGGCCATGGCCGGTGAGAGGGATGCAATACTGCGACCGGGAATGAAACCCAACTGATTACCGCCCTTGCACACGAGGGTTTATGGATTTAACGATATGATGGCAGGGCTTATACCGCGGTCGGGAGGGGCGTCTCATTGACCTGGACACTGGCCAGGCATTCACCGGCGGCGTCCGTGCAAACACCGCAACACCGGCCCAAGTTCAAACGATCGCCGAGTTGCTCGACGGTATCAGCACCTTCCGAGACGGCCTGCCGGATATCATGCTCGCTTATCACGTTACATACACAAACAATCATAAAAAAACCGCACGGTCGATAATGGATTGGTACCGGGGGATACTAATCTAAATGATAATGATTATCAATAAATTTCTGGCATTCAGGGCACTATCTTATTTCTTGAAATTATTTCCTTTTAATTCAATTAGATACAACAATCACATCTTGGACTGCAGGTAATTCTCCAAACCCACATCGTCGATCAGGGCCAACTGGGTCTCCAGCCAGTCGATGTGTTCCTCTTCACTCTCCAGGATATCCTCAAATAACTCGCGGCTAACATAATCCTGGCAGCTTTCGCAGTATGCAATCCCCTCGCGCAATACGGGCACGGCCGCCTGTTCCAGTTTCAGGTCACACGCCAGCATTTCCTTCGGGTTTTCACCCACCAGCAATTTTCCTAGATCCTGCAGGTTGGGTACCCCTTCCAGGAAAAGGATACGTTCAATCAGTGCATCGGCGTGTTTCATCTCGTCCACCGATTCCCCGTATTCATGCTCATTAAGAACGTGATAGCCCCAGTTCCTGTACATGCGCGCGTGCAGGAAATACTGGTTAATGGCAGTCAATTCATTTTTCAGTACCCGGTTGAGATACTCGATTACTTTCTTGTCACCTTGCATCGTCATCCCTCCATGTTTTCGGCGTTAACGGTACTGTATCACTATTGATCAATAGTATACTTGATATGATGGTCACTACAGACCCGGGAGATGCACCATGGATATATCCGGCCTGATAACGATAGCCGTTCTCGTTACGGTTTTGTTTTACGGAGTTATTCTCTATAACAACCTTGTGGCATTGAAGCATAATGTTTCCAAGGCCTGGTCAAATATTGACGTGTTATTAAAACAGCGTCATGACGAGTTACCCAAGCTGGTCGAAACCTGCAAACAATACATGGGCTACGAGCAGGAAACGCTGCAACAGGTCATGGAAGCGCGGGCGAAGGTCCAGAGCGCCCGGGAACAGGGTGATGTATCGGCACTGGGTCCGGCGGAAACACAACTGCGGATGGGGCTCGGCAACCTCTTCGCTCTCGCCGAAGCCTATCCCGACCTGAAGGCCAACGATACCTTCAAGCATCTCCAGGGACGCATCTCGGAACTGGAAAACGGCATTGCCGACCGGCGCGAGTTTTATAACGAAAGCGTCAACAACAACAATATCCGTATTGAACAGTTCCCGGACGTCATCATTGCCAGGATGTTCAAATTCGGTCCCTTTGATCTGCTCGAGTTTGCCGAGGAAGAAACACGGGATGTGAACATGCAGGAACTGTTCGGCTGAACATTCATTTCATCACACTCGATTCATGTTTGCGGGAATCGAACAATGGACCCTGGCCGCGCCGACGGATGATTTCTGGAAAACATCCATTTTTTTGACCATCGTGGCACTGGGCTGTTTCATCGCCGCATTTGTTTATCTCCTTCGTAAACGCATTATTGAAGACACTCCGACTTCTTCCATCCGTTCGGCGGCACAGGGTTATGTCGAGTTGATTGGTCACGGTGAACTGATCGAAGGGGAATCAATTCAGGCGCCACTGACCCAGGCCATATGTACCTGGTATCGTTACTCCATCGAAAAACGCCGTTACAGCGGTAAACGCAGGCGCTGGGTCACGGTGGAACGGGGAGAAAGTAAATCACTGTTTCGCCTGGTCGATGAAACCGGCGAGACGTTGATCGATCCAGAGGCTGCCGCTGTCACCCCGACGGTCAAGGACGTCTGGTATGGCAGCACACGCCATCCAGAAGAACCGCCGCGGAAAAGAAAATGGTATTCACTGGGCGGTAACTACTACCGTTACACGGAAGAGCGCATGCATCCCGGTGATCCGCTGTATGCCATCGGACTGTTTAATACCAATGACGATCACAGTGTCGGACAACCGATCAGTACTGAAGTCCGCGACCTGGTGCGGGAGTGGAAAGAAGACAGTGACAAACTCCTGGAGCAATATGATCACAACAGTGACGGAAAACTGGATCTCGCGGAGTGGGAACACGTCAGGGCCGCCGCCATGGAAACGGTCAGGGCAAGACGCCTTGCGGGCAAGTCGCTACCGCCCGTAAACATAATGGGCAAGACCTGTGACAAGCGCCGGCCCTACCTGCTCTCGGCCATACCGCAGTCCGGCCTGGTACGCCGTTACACCCTGTATTCCACCGCCTGCATCGTTGTTTTCCTGCTGATCGGTCCGGTCACCACCTGGATGATTCTGCTGCGACTGGCTGGCTAAACCCCCCGTAATTCCTTAACATGCGCTGTGCAGGTATTCCCGGCCATTAAAAGGACATCGATGAGCACCAATCCCTTACTGCAAACCGACAAACTACCCGACTTCAATTCCATCAGGGCGGAGCATATCGAACCCGCCATTGATCAGTTGCTAAGGGAGAACCGTGAGCAGATACAATCACTCCTGCATGCCGATCGGAAGTGCACCTGGGACAACACCATCCAGCCGCTGGAAGAGCTCGAGGACCGGCTGAACCGCACCTGGTCTGCGGTCAGTCATCTGCATGCTGTTGCGGATAACGAGGAACTGCGCAAGGCCTACAATGCCTGTCTGCCCAGGCTGTCCGATTACAGCACCGACCTCGGCCAGAACCGGGAACTTTATGAGGCATATAGAACCATCGGCAAAAGCGGTGAATATTCACGCCTGTCGACTGCCCAGCAACGTATTATCGATCACGCTCTCCGTGATTTCCGGCTTTCCGGTATTGACCTGAACGAAAAAGACAAAAACAGGTACCGGGAGATCCAGCAGGCCCTGTCAAAACTCCAGACACGTTTCGAGGAAAACCTGCTGGATGCGACGCACGGCTGGAAGAAACATGTCACCGATGAAACACTTCTCGCCGGACTGCCGGATTCCGTGCTGGCACTGGCACGGCAAAGCGCCGGGAAAGATAACCTTGAAGGATGGCTTTTCACGCTGGATTTTCCTTCCTACATGCCGGTAATGCAGTATGCCGACAACCGGAATTTACGTGAGGAGATGTACCGGGCCTATGTCACACGCGCTTCCGAACTTGGCAGTAATCCTGCGCAATGGGACAACAGTAAAATCATGGAAGAGATCATCGATCTGCGCCAGCAACTTGCCCGTATCCTCGGTTATCCAGGTTACGCGCATTATTCACTGGCGAAGAAAATGGCCTCCAACCCGGAAGAAGTCATCACTTTCCTGACCGATCTCGCCAAACGTTCACGCCCGGTGGCACAACGTGATCTGGAAGAACTTGAACATTTTGCCCGCAAGGAACACGGTGTTAAAAAACTCGAAGCCTGGGACATTGCTTATTACTCGGAAAAACTCCGGAAACACAAATTTAACCTGTCGCAGGAGGAATTGCGCCAGTTCTTCCCGGTGCCGCAGGTAATCGAGGGCCTGTTTGCCGTGGTCAACAGGCTGTACGGACTTAGCATCATGCCCAGGAACAATATTGCAATCTGGCACGAAGACGTGTGCTTTTATGACATCTATGACGAGGAAAACACCCTCCGTGGAAGTTTTTACCTGGATCTTTACGCACGTAAAAACAAGCGGGGCGGCGCCTGGATGGATGAATGCGTCGTACGCAAGAAAACCGCATCCGGCGTCCAGACGCCGGTGGCCTACCTCACCTGTAACTTTACCCCGCCGATCGGTAACAATCCGTCACTGCTTACCCACGACGAGGTCACCACGCTGTTCCACGAATTCGGTCACGGCCTGCACCACATGCTGACGCGTGTGGATTATCCCGGTGTCGCCGGTATCAACGGTGTTCCCTGGGACGCCGTGGAACTGCCGAGCCAGTTCATGGAAAACTGGTGCTGGGAAAGGGAATCACTGGATCTCGTGGCCCGCCATTACAAGTCCGGTGAAACCA
>DATIPP010000017.1:0-6754 GCA_035471825.1 Gammaproteobacteria bacterium | reverse complement strand
CCTACACGCAGCGGTGGCCGCGACACGATATAAAACAGTAGGCCCAGAATAATCCCGCCCGCAGTGGTAAACAGAATGCGGACGAACCAGTCGAGCGCCTCATAATTTTCCGGATCGGCCAGCGGCAACAGGCCGGACTGTCCCGATTCAATCAGGAAACGAAAAACAATAATGATCGCGGCAACCAGGACACCGCTGATGAGGCCGAGAAACGATAACAGCAACAGGCCATGCGTGTCCGCAAGTTGAACACGCATGGTTTCCAGTTTGTTTACCAGTGGCTTCGTGAATGATTCCATTGTATTGTCAAGTCCATCCCGCCGCCTAAAGCATTAGAGAATATCAGTGTAAAACGATAAAATAGGTCCAATCTCGGCGAACACTGCCGTAAGTACCCATAATAACAAACGTTTTATTTCACCTTATAAATTATCAATAACATTCTGTAATTTAAATCAATTTCCACTCTGTAACCATGTTGAGGAGAAGCTGGCATGTCAGACATAGAAATCGCACAAAAAGCGAACAAAAGATACATCACTGAACTTGCCAAGGAGCAATACGGTATCGACAGCGAACACCTTGAGCCTTATGGCCATTACAAGGCCAAGCTGTCACTGGATTACATCGACAGTCTCAGTGACAAGCCTGATGGAAAGCTGATTCTAACAACCGCCATCAGCCCGACACCAGCCGGTGAAGGCAAAACCACGACCACCGTGGGACTGGGCGATGCGATGAACCGGATTGGCAAAAAAACACTGATATGCCTGCGCGAACCATCACTCGGTCCGTGCTTCGGAATCAAGGGCGGTGCCGCCGGCGGTGGCTATGCACAAGTGATTCCCATGGAAGATATCAACCTGCATTTCACCGGTGATTTTCATGCCATCGGCGCGGCTCACAACCTGCTTTCCGCCATGATCGACAATCATATCAATCATGGCAATGCACTGGATCTCGACTCCCGCCTCATTACCTGGAAACGCGTGGTAGACATGAACGACCGTGCCCTGCGCAAAGTCATCATCGGCATTGGTGGAACACCCAACGGGTTCCCGCGCGAGGACGGATATGACATCACAGTTGCTTCCGAGGTCATGGCCATTTTCTGCCTCGCAACTTCACTGGCCGATCTCAAGGAGCGCCTGGGTGACATTGTGATCGGTTATACACGCGGTGAAAGAAAACCGGTCCATGCAAAACAGATAAACGCCCACGGCGCCATGGCAGCATTGTTAAAAGACGCGATAAAACCCAACCTCGTACAAACACTGGAAAACAATCTTGCTTTTGTACACGGCGGACCGTTTGCCAACATTGCTCATGGTTGCAACAGCGTGACAGCAACACAGACGGCACTGAAACTGTCCGACTATGTCATCACTGAGGCCGGTTTTGGTGCCGATCTGGGTGCGGAAAAATTTATAGACATCAAGTGTCGCAAGGCCAGGCTCAATCCGAGTGCCGTGGTTCTTGTTGCAACCGTTCGTGCCCTGAAATTCCACGGCGGTGTCGGGAAAGAAGACCTGAACAGTGAAAACCTCGATGCACTTGAAAAAGGTTTCGTCAACCTTGAAAGACACCTGAATAACATCCAGAACAATTACGGCCTGCCATGTGTCGTTTGCGTCAATCATTTCGTCCATGATACGGACAAGGAGATTAGTAAGCTGACTGAAATGGTCGAAAAGATCGGCGGCACGATTGTCGTATCCAAACACTGGGCCGAAGGTGGTGCCGGTGCCGAGGATCTGGCGAAAACCGTTGCCGATATCGTAGACAACAAACCCGGCAAACATAAATATGTCTATGAAGACAAGGCGTCAATCTGGGAAAAGATCGAGGCCGTTGCGAAGAAAATTTACGGTGCCAGGGAGGTCACGGCAAACCCGAAGGTCAAGGCCGAGATCGAGAAACTCAACAAGGAATATGGAGAGTTCCCGGTATGTATGGCCAAGACCCAGATGTCATTCACTACCGATCCGACGGTCCGGGGCGCCCCGGACGATCATACCGTCGAGATCAGCGAGATCCGGCTGGCCAACGGTGCGGGTTTTATCGTTGCCATTGCCGGCAACATGATGACCATGCCGGGGCTGCCAAAAACACCGGCGGCTGAAAAGATCGATGTTGATACCAGCGGTAATATTACCGGCCTGTTCTGACAGAATCCGGCGCATCGCATGGAAAAGCCCGGCATCACGCCGGGCTTTTTATTCTGTCATTCCTTGATTAACAACACATTAACCGCTTTCACGACCACCCGCACTTTATCTCCTTCCTTGAGACCCAGGCCATCCAGCGAATCGATGGTCATAACGGAACTCATGGAAGAACCGGCCGGAATATCGAGATCTACCTGGCTCATGACATTGCCACGTTTGATACCGCTGACGGTACCACTCAGTTTGTTCCTGGCTCCGTATTCCATATTCAATCCTCCTCTGTTAACTGTAAAACCTGTTTCACAACTCCCCGCGAACCGCGTGGAATTACAAGCAGGTTCTAATCATTATAGCCGGATTCCAGCCAGCCACCGGTCGCCTGGAGGGGAACCAGGTTATTTCGACGATTGATCCAGAGGGCAATACCCATGCGCTTGTCTCCAACGTTGACATTGAGATCGGGCAATGTGGTCATCACCGAATACTGATTGTCGGAATGCTCAAGCTCAACCGTTTTATGACCCAGAACAGTAAAGTCATGTCTCAGCGTTCTGCCGCTGTTTTCTCCGGCCCCGACATCGGTAGTGAGATTAAAACCCAGCACCGCGATATTCAAAACCAGTGAATCGCTGCTTGCATGTGCCGGTATGAAACGTGCCTGTATATTTTTCCCGTCCAGCCTGGCATTCAATTGTCCGACGTTTTCATCGGATGCCGTCTTCAACTGCCGCAGTCCGAAAAACGAACGCCATTCCTTCCCGTTCAGCAGGAATCCCGGCGTGTAAACCGTTGATACATTATGATCCCGGGCGTACCGCCGTTGGCGGTTACTGTATTCCGGCAAGGCGAACCGATCTTTCCAGCCAATGTAGTTCCAGTAGTCCACATGAAAGGCAACCGGGACAACTTCTTTCCAGAGCCGATCGTCTTCCTTGAGACCACTCAGCCAGCGATCCGCGGGGGGACAACTGCTACACCCTTCGGAGGTATACAATTCGAGCAGGCTCACCCTGGTTTTACCGCTCTCGAAAACAGGCGCTGCCACTACCGGCAAGGACACAACCAGCAAGAAGCAATATATAAACAGGTTTTTGATATGGTGACGCATCAATGATTTTCCTGACAAACCCGGGAAGATAAAAGATGAGACTGCTTCACATGCTACATGTTCCCCTTTTCATTGAAACCCGTGGGCCACGAGTTCGTCACTGCTGAAATGAAGCTGGTATGTCTCGTCCCTGAGCCTGGCATGCAACCAGTCCCTGATTTTTTCCGGCCAGTTATCAATGGGATGCAATGCAGGAAATTGCATGTATACCGAGTCACCAAATGGATTGATGACGACCCGGTAATCATAACTGCCGTATAACCGCTTGATAGAGAATGCATCCCAGTCAATATAAAGGCCTTCCGCAAGCGCGTCCCTGAGGGTCTCTTCCAGCGCTTTCAATTCCTTGCTGATCTCCAGACAAATACGCTGCTTTTTTTTCCTGTTTTCAAGATTGTCAAAGACGAAATGCAGGCCGTCTTCGGTGACAAGTTGCGGCGGTTCACCTTCCTCGAGGATCCAGTCCGACTTGATCATTATCGTCCGCCTGGTATCCAGCGCTTCTTCACTGAATCCGGTGCCTATACAATCATTCTGCCGGCAATAAACCTCTATAATGCGCCGATCAAGCACCAGATTATCCTGCACAGCAGGACCGCCCAGGATTACCGGGTTATCATTGATTAACAGGAGCAACTCACCCGTCTCGGTGATATTGATCTCGATCTCCGTCTGCATGGAAACAGATTCCGCCATGGCATAAAGCCGGTCGGCGTAATCTATTGTCGAACGTTGCCAGCGGGTCAGTGCCGCGCCCTCCCTGATCAACATCCCGTCAACCTGCAAACGCCGCGCTTCCTGCTCATACAATGCGGCCATTTCTGTTAACGATATCCTGGCAAAATCCACCGTGGCCTGTGGTCCCATACGATGAAGCCTGTCAACCAGTTGATAAAGGACAGCGTGTTGTTGCCGCTTGATTAATTCAACATTGGTGGGATAAATACTGAACGTTTCTTTTTTGACCTTGTAACGATGAACCTCAGCAGCGTTAACAATGGCCACCTGTGTAAGCAAAAAAATACTCATCAGAAACAGGCCTGAAACACCGGCATTCAGCATTACTTTCATACAGGCTTCTGAAATCCTTGGTTGACAGAATAAGCTATAATTTATCGTTGGTTTCATGAAGTTATGTTATATATGCCGACCTCTGACTTGGCGAATTCTGACCAAAAATCATTCTGGAAATCATGTCGTGCACTATAAAATATAGTGCCACCATTAGCCTATAAATATTTGGATTTCCCGGGGAAACCATGACATTCCTTTTTTTCGTAGCCGGGCTGGTTTTTTTAATTGTTGGCGCGGAAATCCTGATTAGGGGCGCATCCAGCCTGGCGAGTATTCTGGGTTTATCACCCCTGGTGATCGGTCTGACAGTCGTGGCATTCGGTACCAGTTCGCCCGAACTCGCAATAAGTATCAAATCAACCCTGTCCGGTCAGCCGGGTATCGCAGTGGGAAACATTATCGGGAGTAATATTTTCAATGTCCTGTTCATCCTTGGCCTTTCGGCACTGATTGTACCGCTCGTAGTATCACAACAACTGATACGGCTTGATGTGCCATTGATGATAGTGATGTCTGTGATAGTCCTGCTCTTCTCACTGGACGGAACATTCAGTCAGTTCGAGGGTATTACACTGGTTGTCGGCCTTGTAATTTATATCTGGTTCCTGGTTTTTCAAAGTCCCGGGGAAAGTGTCGCTGTAAAAGAAGACTATGCAGAGGAATTCGGAAATGAAACAGGTGCCGTGGACTGGATTAAAAATGTAATCCTCATTGTTGTTGGCCTTGCCCTGCTGGTACTTGGATCACGCTGGCTGGTTGACAGCGCGGTATCTTTCGCCCGCTATCTGGGCATCAGCGAACTGGTCATCGGCTTGACAATTATCGCGGCCGGCACATCCCTTCCTGAAGTAGTAACTTCGACTATTGCAGCTATTCACGGCAAGCGTGACATTGCGGTTGGAAACGTTGTTGGCAGCAATATATTCAATATTATGGGTGTACTTGGAATTACCTGTATTGTTGCGCCAGGCGGGATCGAAGTATCAGAGCCGGTGATTGGATTTGATATCCCGGTAATGATAGCGGTGGCATTCGCATGCCTGCCCGTTTTTTTTACAGGTGGAGTTATCAGCATGAAGGAAGGTTTTTTATTGCTGGGATATTACATTGCCTACACTGTCTATCTCATTTTAGCAGCATCCCACCACGATGCATTATCAAGTTTCAGCGCAGTGATGCTGTACTTCGTAATCCCACTTACAGCGATTACATTACTCATCGTAACAGTGCAGGAAATACGCCACCGAAAAACCAAATCATAAATATCGACGGAATAATTGTATTAATATCACAGGATTACACCATTTATACTAAGATATAAAACCGGCAAAGTGGACACCTAAAACAGAGTGTCTATACTTAAATTAACCCACATAACATTGAAAATAGGGAGGTTTTCAACATGCCCTCACCAAAACCCTATAACACTTTACGGGACAAACCGCCCCTCAAAATATAGTTAATAAAAATAAGGTATTTTGACCGAGATCGAGGCGCGGGCCGGCCGAGGACACGGATTTTCCTAAACTATCTAATAGAGAGATTTTTTACAAGACGAGGCGAAACACTGAGCGAAGATCTTCAAAAAGTGTTCACTGCTCCTTCGCGTCCCTCCGATCGCAGCATTAATACATCCATGTATGTCATTTTCTTTCAGGATAGCCGCAGCAACGCAGTACTGGAAAAGTGCCTTTCTGATTAGCCGGTAGAGCCAAGTCCAGCGGAGACACAGTTTATTGATAGCAGCAACGGCACCAGGTGTTCCAGTAAGTTATTCTCCTCACCCAGCTTTCTGAACTTCTCAACGAGTCTCACCTGTTCCAGACCGGCCTGATGCAGTATTGCATTACGCCTGCTCAGCTTGCGGCTGAAACGCCTGAACCGGATGTTGAGTTCGCTTTCTCCGGTCATTAGCAGGACCATTTCCCGTGTCCTGTGGAATTCGTCCTCGATGAGTGAAAAGATGTTTTCGCGAATCTTTTCATCCTCGACCAATTTTGCGTAATTGCCGGCAACATCAAGATCTACGAGTCCCAGTGTTTTTTCCACTTCATCGATGATCAGCCGGAACAGGCGTGATTCTTCGAACATTTTTTTCAGCAGTTGTTCACCCTCTTCACCACGTACCTTGATGAAACTTTCCAGTGCGGTCCCGACGCCATACCAGCCGGGTACGAGGTGGCGGTTCTGCGTCCAGGCGAACACCCACGGGATCGCACGCAAATCATTCAATGTTTTTGCCCCGAACCGCCTGGCAGGGCGGGAACCGATGTTCATCCTGGCGAGTTCTTCCACAGGGCTCGCGGCATTGTAATAATCGACCAGTCCTTCCGACTCTGCCAGTTTACGATAATGGGCAAAAGACAGATTGGAGAGGGCTTCCATGGCCTCGTTGAAATCCGGT
>DATIPP010000016.1:0-7454 GCA_035471825.1 Gammaproteobacteria bacterium | reverse complement strand
GCCATTGTTTCCAGTCGCCTGCCCGGTTGCCACGCAGTGCAGTCGGCTGGTTGAGCGAGGTATCGATGATCACTTCCGGTTTTCTTTCCAGGATGGCTTCCAGTGAGATCTGTTGATAGGCGGAAAGGGCATCCTGCGCAATATTGGTTCCGCCGGCAAGCCGGATTAACCTGTCGATATGCGATCCCGGTCCGGCGACATACAAAGGTTCTCGTCCCACAACCACAAGTACCTTGCGTAACGGGAGTCTCCCGGAGCGTTTCTCCACAGCGGCAATTTCTTCCCGCATGCCTCTAATCAGCTCCCCGGACTGTTGTTCCCGGTTAAATCTTTCACCAATTGCATGTAGTGCATCGAAAATGCCCTCGTAGGTGGAAGTGTCCAGGGCCATCACTTCAATACCCAGTGCCTCGAGTTGGCGGTGCACGTCACTTGCTGCCTGGCTTTTGGTATTCAGTAACAAATCCGTCTCCAGTTCCAGTACTGTTTCGATATTCGGATTATCGTAACCACCTGCTTCGGTTTTGGCTGTAATACTGTCCGGCCAGGGACCAAACTGGCCGATACCGACGACTCGGTCGAGCAAGTCGAGGGCCGCAAGCATTTCCGCCAGTGCCGGGGCAATGACCACCACCCGTTGCGGGATCTTGTTACCGTGTTTTGTCTCGTGCGGTGCATCACAGGCACCGGTATGGAGCAAGATAAAGATTAATAAAATGCGTAGAAACCGGTTCACGGCGGCTCTCTATGGTTCAATCCGGGGAAACATTAAAATCGCATTCCTGCAGTAACCATGAAATTCCGTTCCGGTGCCGGGAAAAAACCGACTTCGTTAACAAAGAAAGCATTCAATCCTACGGCGGCTGAATCCGAATATTCCTTGTTGAATATATTATTCAGTTGCACGGTTACCGTGAAATGTGTTTTTTCAAACCGCAGGTTGAAATTGGTAACACCATAACCCGGCAGGTCCGGGAATGTATCGGCGAAATCATTCCCCGCCACGCGATCACTGATCAGGAATGTCTCTGCATACAATTGCCAGTATGAAAGGAAACGGTAACTCGCACTGACCTGTAGCTGGTGTTTCGCAACCAGCGGGATCCGGTTGCCTGCAAACGTGCCGGCATCGAATTCGGCATGGGTATAGGTGTATTGCGCATTGATGTCCAGGTTATTAACAGGACTGGCCGAGAGATTGTAGATAATACCTTTGCGTCGTGTCGGTGGCAGATTGATGTTCTGGAATGTTACCGAATTGAAAATAATCTCATCGTCCAGGTCCAGTCGATAGGCAGTTATGGTCTGCTGCAGCCAGAGGTTGTGCCATTCGAGGCCAAATTCGTATGAAATGCCGGTCTGGGTTTTCAGCGTATCCGGGCTGCCGAAGACACTGGTTTCCTCGTCCACCAGTGGAAATCGGTAATTGTCCTCGCGTTTGAAAAACAGGCGCCAGTTCTCCACGGGTGTCACCGTGATACCAATCGTGCCGGCAGTCTGGTTATCTTCCAGTTTGTCGCCGGGGAAGAATCGGAAAAAATCAATCAGCGAAGTTTCCTGCCACGCTTTCCTGATACCCCCGGTTACGGCTATGGCCGGGCTTAACGGGACGGTGACCAATGCATACAGGCTTTGCACGGCCTGGCTGGTGTCCTGTGTGCCCAGCGGACTTACCAGGCTGTAATCTGTCTCCTCGACGTCCGCACCGGCGACCAGTGTCATTATTCCGTTATTCAGGGGCCAGCGCCCGCGCAGCCTGGGATTAAACGCCCTGGCCAGCCTTTTTTGCGAGAAAGGCGTGATTGCTCCGAATGCTGTCAAGGCACCATCTACATCGTCATTGCGCAGGCTGTAATCTGCGGCAATGTCCCATACCGGTGTTATAGACCATTCGCCGCCCAAACGGATGACGTCTGAAAGCGTCTCGTTGAAATCAGCTGGCCGGGTGGATTGTTTGCGGGAGACAGCAAGTTCGTTGGCAAACAACGGACCGGGGATGCGCAGGTCTTCATCTGTGCGCTGGATTTCGGCAAATATTCTTCCCCGGGCATGTTCATAGGAAAGGTTTACAAAGCCGTTGCGGATATCCTGTTTGTTGTTATTACGAAATCCATCGGTGCGCCGGCGTTCGGCGGAGGCCCGGATACCAAGGCCGTCGGCAAGGCGGTTGGCAGCGTAAAGTTTTTCCGCCCGTAAATCGAAGCTCCCGAAACTGTACCCGGCCGCCAGTTCCGGTTCGTCGGCCCGGCGAGTAATGATATTTATCACGCCGCCCACTGCCTGGTCCCCGAATAAAACCGTGGCGGTTCCACGGGTAATCTCGATGCGTTCCACGTCCTTTAAAAAAATAAAGCCCAGGTTGGGCGTTGCCAGATCGGTGTGGTTGATGCGACGGCCGTCAATCAGGATTAATGTATTGGCGCCACCGGTTGATCCAAATCCGCGCATATCCACAGTCGCGCGGCTTCCATTACCGAACAGGTCCTGTACCTGGAGCCCCCCCTGGCCCTTGAGTACTTCAATTAACGTATCTGCTCCCGATCGGACGATTTGCTCCCGGGTAATAACATGAATGTCGCTTGCAGTCGGGATACCATTCGTTTCCCAGCGTGTAGCACTGACAACCATGGGATCAGCTTCCAGATAACAATCACCGTTTTGATTACAATCATTGGCAAAAACGGAAAGGCTTGATGTGATAATTGCCGTAATCAGTATCATCCGGCAAATGTGCAGTAATTGATTCATTTCTCCCCCCGGACACATCCCCGCATCCTGTTGGTGATATTTGACTGCAGCGGAGGGGAATCGATACAGACAGCCGTGCAAAAAAGCTTGTGTTACGGCACGTTTATGGTTTGTCAGGTATCTTCCCGAACCGCCGCCCGCAGCCGGTTATAAGGGATGCGATACTACTGCGAACATCCGTTTTTTCTCGTAGCGGGTTCGTCAGACAGATGCATCCACAAGGTGGCCGGTGCAGGGAAGGGGATATGGCTGGATTAGCCCGTGTCGCCCGCCGCAACACCTTGCCGGACTGTTGCTGGCCGGTCTCCGGACTCGTGAGTCGGGACTACAGTCCCCAGTCTTGTCGCCTTCCCGCATCCATCCCGATGCAGTGGCACACTGACAAGCCTGCCTCACCTACCGTTGCGGGGGCAGTGCCGGCTTTGCAGAGCTGTTCTGCGCACCGGCTTCCCGTTTAATATCCGGGACAACAAATCCCGGAAAACCATTCAACAGTATTGAATATCGGATGACGATATTCAATACAGCAAAATATCAATATTTAGGTGGCGGGTAAAGCCTGATCCTGTTATATCGAAAAAATCCACCGGTTTATTAATCCTCGTCAAGGAACTATAAGTTCAGGTAAAATGGCCCGGTTAAAACAGTTTCTCTCCATCACCAGGTATTCCGGACGTGTACTTCAGTCAATTCACCGTATTAATTGCGGCTATATTGCTTTTTACGGCCTGCACGGAACCGACAGATCCAAAAATCGCCTTTGAAAAGGGTGATTACGAGACAGCATTGCGGCTGTGGCTGGAACGTGCTGAGCAGGATGATCCCGAGGCCCAGAATTACCTGGGTATCCAGTATTATCTCGGTCTGGGTGTCAATCGCGATTACCGGCAGGCACAGCAATGGTACGAATTGTCGGCGACAAACGGTTATGCCAATGCCCAGCGAAATCTCGGCCAGCTTTACGAGTCCGGCAAACTGGGGGCGCGGGATTTTGAAAAGGCCTATATCTGGTTGTTCGCTGCTTACCAGCAAGGTAATTCACATGCAGGCAGTACTCTTGCTACGCTGGTAAACAAGTTATCACCCAATAACAAGCGATTGCTTAAGAAAAAAGCCAGGCAATTTATACTGAACGACGTTGTAGATCCGGAAGACGATGATTATTAAATTAGCTTTTGTATTATTATTGTTGTTGTTTATACCTGGTTGTTCGCAGGACCAGGGACCGGAACAGGCATTCAGGGATGGAGATTACCACCGCGCGTTCGAACTCTGGTTACCGATGGCAGAGGCCGGTAACAGGGAGGCACAAAACCGTATCGGCATGTTGTATTACCTGGGGCTCGGCGTTGAAAAGGATTACACCAGGGCCAGCGAGTGGTACAGGCAGGCGGCGAAAGCCGGGCATCCGGGTGCCCAGCGGGATCTCGGCCTGATGTATGAATCCGGTCGTCTCGGTCGGCGTGATTTTGAAAAGGCGTATATGTGGCTTTATGCTGCTTATCAACAGGGAAATAAAAATTCCCGTCCGGCGCTGGATATGATCTCCGGGCAACTTTCTCCCAACAAGGTCCGGTTATTAAAACAGGAAGTCAAACAATACATCATTAATGATATAGTCGATCCCGAAGATGATGATTATTAAAAGGAAACCTCTATGTGTGGCATCGTTGGTGCAGTAGCACAACGTGATGTATCACCCGTTTTGCTTGAAGGCCTGAAAAGGCTGGAGTACCGGGGTTACGATTCCGCCGGCATGGCAATACTGAACGCCGGAAATAAACTTGAAAGAGTGCGCGTGGTGGGCAAGGTTGCCGAACTGGAACACCATCTGCAACAGTCACCGTTAGACGGCGGGACGGGAATCGCCCATACAAGATGGGCCACTCACGGCCGCCCGAGCGTCAATAACGCACATCCGCATATCAGCCAGGACAAGATTGCCCTGGTGCATAACGGTATTATCGAGAACCATGAAGCCATAAAACAGGGGCTCGAGGACAAGGGATATACATTTGAATCCGAGACTGATACCGAGGTCGTAGTCAACCAGATCTGCGACTTCATGGCGGCCGGCGATGATCTCCTGCAGGCTGTCATGAATACCCTGGACATGGTTGACGGCGCCTGCGCACTCGGCGTTATCAGCACCTCCGAACCGTGGCGCCTGGTGGCTGCCCGCAGGGGAAGCCCGCTTGTAATCGGTATCGGCATCGGTGAGCATTTTATTGCTTCTGATGTCATTGCCCTGTTGCCCGTCACGCAAAAGTTTATTTTCCTGCAGGAAGGTGATATCGCGGATATCAGGCGTGAGAAAATCACTGTTTACGATCAGTCACGACAGGAAGTTGATCGCGAGGTCGCCGTTTCGGATTTGAGGCATGATGCAGCGGACAAGTCAGGTTACCGGCATTACATGCTCAAGGAAATCTACGAGCAACCCAACGCTGTCGTGGAAACACTCGAGGGACGTATTGTTGATGGTCTGGTTGATGAAACCATTTTCGGCCAGAAAGCTCCCGAAATTCTCGACCAGGTCAGGTCCCTGAAGATTGTTGCTTGCGGTACCAGTTATCATGCCGGGCTGGTTGCACGTTACTGGGCCGAGTCCATTGCCGGTGTTACCTGTGATGTGGAAGTCGCCAGTGAATACCGATACCGGGATTTCGTCGTACAACCGGATACGCTTTTTATCACCATATCCCAGTCCGGTGAAACTGCCGACACACTTGCCGCCTTGCAACTGGCCAAGCAATCAGGTTATCTCAGCACCCTGGGAATTTGTAACGTCGCTGAAAGTTCCCTCACCAGGGAAGCGGAACTGGTTTTCATGACCCGTGCGGGTACCGAGATAGGCGTGGCATCGACGAAGGCGTTCACTACCCAGCTTGTTGCATTGTTCCTGCTTATTCTTGCTGTTGGTCGTCGCCACAGGGTGACCCCGGAGATTGAAAAGGAACTCGTTGGCCACCTGGAAAGCCTGCCGGGACGTATTAATTCGATACTGGAACTGAATGACAGGATCGAGAAGTTGGCGCAAGATTTCTCGAACAAGCAACATGCTCTCTACCTGGGACGCGGGTCTATGCTGCCGGTTGTTATGGAAGGGGCGCTGAAACTTAAGGAAATTTCCTATATACATGCCGAATCTTATCCAGCGGGTGAACTCAAGCACGGCCCGCTGGCATTGGTTGATGAGGAAATGCCTGTCATCGCAGTAGCCGTAAAAAACGATTTGCTGGAGAAGCTCAAGTCAAATCTCCAGGAGGTCCGGGCCAGGGGTGGCAAGCTTTATGTATTTACCGATTCCTCGGCGGAAATCAGTGAATCGAGTGATACAATTGTATTGAGGGCTGCACCGGTAGATGCGTGTATAGCCCCAATCATATTTACTATACCATTGCAGTTGTTTGCCTATCATATTGCTGTACTTAAGGGGGCTGATGTTGACCAGCCGCGAAACCTTGCCAAGTCAGTGACGGTGGAATAGCTGCCGCGGCATCAGTGTTATTGAAACGATCCGGAAACAGAAGGCGCATCTTTCATGGCAGACAGCAAAGATTACAGCAACTATGAACTTCTCATCGTCGATGACGATAAAGATATCATTTCCCTGTTGTCCAGCTGGCTGGGAAAAGCAGGTTTTAAAATACTGACGGCTGAATCCGGCGAAGAGGCCCTGAAAATGATCAACCGGAATAAACCCCGGCTGGTAATTACCGACCTCTACATGGGCGGGATGTCCGGATTGCAATTGCTGTCAAACATCCACGCCGACGATCCACTGTTGCCGGTAATCATGTTGAGCGGGCAGGCACAGATACCGGATGCAGTTAAAGCCACACATCTCGGTTGTTCCGCTTTCCTGACCAAACCGGTTGAAAAGGAAGTATTGATCAACCAGGTCAAGCAGGTCCTTCGGCTGACACGGGAAAGTCAGCCGGGCGATGATTTTGCCAGGGACATTATTTATCGCAGCAAGGAAATGGAAGAACTGCTCGACCTGGTGGCAACGGTGGCCGACACGAACGTAACCGTTTTCATCAGCGGGGCTACCGGTACGGGAAAGGAGATTATCGCCAAGGCTATTCATGACGCCAGTTCCCGGTGCGACCATCCCTTTATAGCCGTCAACTGCGGCGCCATACCCGAACAGTTGCTTGAGTCGGAATTATTCGGTCACGAGAAAGGGGCTTTTACCGGTGCTAACATCCGGCATGAAGGCCTGTTCCAGGCAGCACACGGCGGAACACTTTTCCTGGACGAGATCGGTGATATGCCCCTGTCACTGCAGGTCAAGTTGTTACGGGTTCTGCAGGACTTGCACGTGAGGCCGGTCGGTTCGGTCAAGACATACCCGATTGACGTTCGGGTTATATCCGCCACCCACAGGGATCTCGAAGAGGCGGTTAAAAAAGGGGAATTCAGGGAAGATTTGTACTACCGCTTGAAGGTGGTGCCAATCAAGATGCCGTCTCTCGCCGAGCGCCGCGATGATATCCCGGTGCTGGCCGAGTATTTCCTGGAGAAACATGCCAGGGCAAACAATAAAAAGAAGAAAAAATTTGCTCCCGATGCCGTCGATTACCTGATGTCCCTCTCCTGGCCGGGGAATATCAGGCAACTGATAAATACCATCGAACTTTGCGCTACACTTTCGAAGACGGATACAATCCCGTTGAATCTTTTGAAAAAGGTTTCCAAGG
>DATIPP010000015.1:0-7677 GCA_035471825.1 Gammaproteobacteria bacterium | reverse complement strand
CTATTCAGTGAAAACGCCATCAAGCCAACGGTGGTAAGCGACTGGCATGATTTTCTATTCAGGCGCATTCAACTGGGCCTGACAGTTTCCATCCTCGAGCACGGTGCCCAGATCGACGATCCCCCCCTCGCGGTTATCAGCGAATCACAGCTGTTCGGTGAACGGGTCATGCAACGCCGACTCAGAAAACGCCGGCAACAGGATACGGAAGCGATCATTAAAAACCTGACCGAACTGACACCCGGCGCGCCGGTGGTGCATGTCGATCATGGCATCGGCCGTTACCGGGACCTGGTGACACTGGAGATGGGCGAGGTCCCGGCAGAGTTTATCTGTATCGAATATGCCCAGGGCGACAAGCTTTACGTGCCCGTTGGTTCGTTGAACCTGATCAACCGCTATACCGGTGTCGACCCGGAACATGCACCATTGCATCGGCTCGGCAGCGGACAGTGGGAAAAAACCCGGAAGCGGGCCGCAAAACGTGTCAACGATATCGCCGCCGAATTACTCGAGATCAATGCCCGCCGTGCGGCCAGGCCCGGACAAAGTTTCCGCATCAACCCGGAAGAATACCGCGCCTTCATCCAGTCGTTCCCCTTCGAGGAAACACCCGGCCAGGCGGACGCCATCAACGCCGTCCTGGAGGATTTACGTGAATCGAAACCGATGGACCGGCTGGTGTGCGGCGATTCAGGTTTCGGCAAAACCGAAGTCGCCATGCGGGCGGCATTCGTGGCAGTGCAGAACGGGAAACAGGTCGCGTTGCTGGTACCGACCACATTACTTGCCCAGCAGCATTACCAGAATTTCAAGGACCGGTTTGCCGACTGGCCGGTCCGGGTGGAGATGTTGTCCCGTTTTCGCGCCGGCAGGGAACAGGAGAGGGTGCTTGCCGGCCTGCGGCACGGAACGGTAGATATCGTCATCGGCACGCATAAACTGATCCAGGACACGGTCAGGTTCAAACGGCTGGGTCTCATGATCATCGACGAGGAACACCGGTTCGGTGTCCGCCAGAAAGAAAAATTCAAGGCGATGCGCGCCGAGATCGATATCCTGACGTTAACGGCGACGCCGATTCCGCGCACGCTTAACATGTCACTGTCCAGTCTGCGCGAGTTGTCCATCATCGCCACTCCACCGTCACAGCGTCTGGCGGTCAAGACTTTTGTCAGGGAATGGAGTGATGCCCTGATACGGGAGGCCATACTGCGGGAGATCAAGCGCGGCGGGCAGGTTTATTTTCTGCATAACCAGGTCAGGAGTATCGAGAAAACCGCGAGACAGGTCCGGGAACTGATGCCTGAAGCCGAGGTAAGGGTTGCACACGGCCAGATGCCGGAAAAGCAACTCGAGCAGGTGATGCTGGATTTTTATCATCGCCGCTTCAATATCCTGGTTTGCACGACCATTATCGAGACCGGTATAGACGTACCGAGTGCCAATACAATAATAATCAACCGGGCGGACAAATTCGGGCTCGCCCAGCTTTACCAGTTGCGCGGTCGCGTCGGCCGATCCCATCATCGCGCCTTTGCCTATATGATTATCCCGGAGAAAAACGCACTGACGGCGGACGCGGTAAAGCGACTGGAAGCGATTGAATCACTGGATGAACTGGGTATCGGGTTCACGCTCGCCACCTATGATCTCGAGATACGCGGCGCGGGGGAATTACTGGGCGAGGAGCAAAGCGGGCAGATACAGGAGGTCGGTTTTGGCATGTACATGGAGATGCTGGAACGGGCCATCGAGGCACTCAAATCCGGCAAACAACCCGAGATGGACAGGCCGCTTGAACACGGGACGGAAATCAACCTGCATATTGCGGCACTTATCCCGGAAGATTACCTGCCTGATGTGCATACACGCCTGATCATGTACAAGCGCATTGCCAGCGCAAAGAATAAAGGGGCATTGCAGGATCTGCAGGAGGAAATGATCGATCGTTTCGGAATGTTACCGGATCCGGTAAAGAACCTGTTCCGGATAACAGCGCTCAAGCTCAGGGCGAATCCGCTCGGTATCCGCAAGATTGACCTGGGTGAACAGGGTGGCAGGTTACATTTTTCCGATGACACCCACGTTGATCCCGGAAAAATCATCAACCTTATCCAGTCCGAACCGAATGTCTACCGGCTGGACGGCCAGGACAAACTGCGAATCAGTCGGTCCTTGCCGGACAAGGAAGACAGGTTTGATTTCCTGTCCCATTTACTCAATACCATTCAAACAAGAGAAGCCGCATAGGGAAATATCATGAGAAAAGCCTTATTGCTGATCGTGTTGTCACTGGCAAGTCTCAATGTAAGGGCTGCCTGGTACCAGGTGGAAATCATAATATTTGAAAATCTTTATCCCCAGAGTGATGGCGAGGTCTGGTCCGATCCGCGGGAGTTACCGGTTCTTGGAGATGCGGTGGAACTCGCTCCAGTCGACGCAGTCGGCAATGATCCCGTCGCTTTCAAAAAACTGCGGTCGAGCCAGTTCAAGCTTGGTGGTGTCTACAAGGAATTGAGTTTTTCAAGAAACTACCGGCCGCTGTTGCACCTGTCCTGGCAACAACCCGGTCGCAGCGGTTCGCGTGCAACAGCTGTGCGCATCCGGGACATACTGAACCCGGAATCCGACATTGCCGCTGAACGCCGGATCAAGGTGGACGGTACAATCCGGCTCAGAGTCAGCCGCTTCCTGCACATGGACGTGGACCTGGTGTATCTTCTGGAAAACCTGTCTGCGATCGATCGAACAAATGCTGTTGAAGATACTGTTGCAACACCCCGGGCCAGTTATACACGTCTTCGTGAAAGCCGCAGGATGAAACTGAATGAACTGCATTATTTCGATCATCCCCTGTTCGGCATTATTACCCGGGTAAGCCGCCTCAAGATTGAATAAATCGCCGGGATTCGAAATTTCGATTTAGTTGGTGAAAATCCGGCAGGGAAACCGTGATGATGGAAATATCCGCGTATTATTCCTGTTTCAGGTAATCACCGAATAATTTGTTGAATTGTTTCTGGTCGACCTGTAAATCGTCATCCACAGTAAGTATCAGGTGATTTTCAACTGACGTGCGGACCACGTCGTTGACCTTGTTTATGATGGCGAGATCCATGGGCGCGGCCCTCAGGTCACAGACCGCAAGGCCGGTAGTGCCGGACTTGGCCCGCATTTCCTGTATTAACAGGACAGGCAGGAAATGATTGTCCAGCATTAGCTGGAAACCGCGGTAAAAACTGCCCTCGAAATCAATCAGGTTGTCACCGTACTGGTTTTCCGCGGCTGCCAACGCCAGATGCCGTGTCTTGCTCAGGTCCGGCTTGATTTCGCACTTCTCCAGCCCATAGAACGTCAGACTTTCCCAGTTGCGGTTTTTTTCGTCGCAGACCATTCCGAGGATACCATTTTCCCAGCAGGGGACGAGATCGTCTGATTTGATGGAGGAAAGGTAGCCCCGGTCCTTTACAATCATCCGCCCTTTTTCATAGAGAAGTTTACCGAGATAGGTGCGGCCTTTGTGTGTATGTAACAGGAGGAGATCACTAAGACCTCTGTTAAAAAGGTTTTCAATCAGGTTGATAAATGCCACTGGAAGGCTCCCTTTGTCAGATCATTTCATACAATAAAGCGATATTGTCCGTAAATATTAATTGAAAATGGCGAATTCCCGTCCGGCAAATTTTCAGTCGGACAGTATAACCGGTATGGATGCTTCGAGTAACTTCCGGACATCCCGGATGCCTGTGCTGAGGTTTTTTTCAATCATATCCAGGGTTATCTCTTCGTCGGATTTACCCGCTGCCCTGTTCGCCACCACTGATATGGAAGCGTAGGCCAGATCCAGTTCCCTTGCCAGTGCGGTTTCCGGCATTCCGGTCATACCAACGAGATCGCAACCGTCCCGTTCCATGCGCCGAATCTCCGCCGCTGTCTCCAGACGTGGACCTTGGGTAGCACCATATGTGCCTTCGCCGGCAATATCCAGATCAATTGTCCCCGCCGTATCAATCAGTTTTGATCGTATGGTATCACTATAGGGTCTGGTGAAATTAATATGCGTGACTTCGCTGATGTCTTCCTCGTAGTAACTGTGACGGCGTCCCCATGTATAATCGATGATCTGATCCGGAATCACGATACGTCCGGGGTACATTTCCCCGGTGATACCGCCGACCGCATTCACACCGATGATCCTGTCAACGCCATTTTTTTTCAGTGCCCAGATATTGGCGCGATAGTTGATTTTGTGCGGCGGGATTACATGCGGGTTTCCGTGTCGAGGAAGGAATACGACCTCCTTGTTGTTTAAAAAGCCGAATGTCAACGGACCCGACGGTTCACCATAGGGAGTCGGTTGCATCTGTTGCCGGTTGATTTCGAGTCCCTTTAATGCCGCCAGTCCGGAGCCGCCGATGATTGCCAGAGTCATTCTTCTTTCACCGCATATATTCCTGGAACGTTGCGCAAATACTCCTTGTAATCCATACCATAACCAAACACATAACGGTTGGGCACGTAAAGCCCGGTAAAATCCGCCTTTTGCAGGGATTTTTTCGGAGTATTCTTGGTAATGAGGACTGCCGTAAAGATCTCTTTCGCACGGAGCGAATGACATTCCTCAATAATCGACGAGAGAGTAATACCTTCATCCAGTATATCATCAACAATCAACACGGTCCGGTTTTGGATGGTGATACTCGGACTTTTCAGCCATTCGACAGTCCGGCCGCTGGTGTCACCCTGGTAACGCGTAGCATGGACGTATTCGAGTTGTAAGGGAAAGTCGAGTCGCGGCAGTAATTTCCCGACCGTTACGACGGCGCCGATCATGAGGCACAATACGACCGGGTTTTTATCGCCGAGGCCCGCAGTAATGTCCCTGGCCATGGAATCCAGTGCCTGTTCCACTTCATCGGCGGTATATAGCAATTCAGCTCCCGCACGTACCCGCTCTGCTTCATCCGGGCTAATCGAAGAATCAGTCATGGTTTTCATCCAGTTTATGGCGACCGGTCCAGTCACGGGCAAACTGCCAGGCCGATCGGCCGCTCCTTGATCCATGTTCCAGGGCCCATTGCAGTGCGGCTTCATGCACAGTTTTCATATCCTCCACTGGCGCCTGCATTTCTTTCAGCCAGTGATCAACAATCGCAAGATACTGGTTCTGGTTGAAAGGATGAAATGCGAGCCACAGGCCAAAGCGTTCCGACAGCGATATTTTTTCCTCGACCGCCTCGCTCAGGTGCAGTTCACCATCTATATTCCGGCTTTGCCGGTTTTCTTCCATGTACTCCGGTACAAGGTGACGGCGGTTGGACGTGGCATATATCAGGACATTATCAGGCGTGCTGGTGATTGAGCCATCGACAAACACTTTCAGAGATTTGTAACCTGAATCTCCGGCTGAAAATGATAAATCGTCACAATAAATGATGAAGGAGTAGGGTATGTTACGCAGCAATTCGATCACCTGTGGCAAGTCACCGAGTTCGTCATTGCCGATCTCAACCAGGCGCATTCCCTCTTTATGATATTCATTTAACAGTGCCTTGATGAGCGAGGATTTTCCCGTACCTCTCGGACCCCAGAGAAGCACATGGTTGGCGGGGAGACGGTTAATAAATTGACGCGTGTTCCGGTCAATTGCAGTGACCTGGCGATCGATACAATACAAATCATCCAGCCTGATCCGGGCGGGATACCTGACCGGTTCCAGGACCGCGGAGAGTCCCCTTTTGTGCCACCTGAAGGCAATGAAGTTGTCAGCGTCGACAGGCGAACCTTCATCCGGCAATAGTTGTTCAATTCTCTCAAGCAGTGATGTGGCGCGTTGCAGGAGTTCTTCGCTTATTGTCATCCGATGTCCTGGAATGATCGTTGTGTTAACGGGGCCGGTTTATCCCGCAAGCCGGCCGGAACAGGCAGTATATATCATGAATACTCATTCAAAACAGTAGCTTATGAATACAATTATTACTTTTTCCGGACGGATAATAACATGTTCCGGAGGCAGTGAATGGCCGGAAATTATTCCTTTCCCAGACAGCCGGAAGCTTGCCATACGCCTTTGAGCTATGCATTCATACCGGGAATTTGATACCCTTGCTCGCCTTAGCGCGTGATCCTCGCCCGGAATCAGGAATCTATCCAGCAACGCCATCGACCGGAATCTGAGGGTCCCGATTGTAATCAATAATAATTGCCAATGTGAGGAACAAGATGTTTACGAAAGACATGAAGGTTGCCGGTTTTGATGATGAACTCTGGGAGGCAATGGAGAATGAACTGCGCCGCCAGGAAGAACATATCGAACTCATTGCTTCGGAAAACATGACCAGCCCGCGTGTCCTGGAGTGCCAGGGTTCGGTCCTGACCAATAAGTATGCCGAGGGTTATCCCGGAAAACGTTATTACGGTGGTTGTGAGTATGTCGATGTCGCTGAAAGACTGGCTATCGACCGGGCCAAGGAACTGTTCGGTGCCGATTGGGCGAACGTGCAACCGCATTCCGGATCACAGGCAAATGGCGCGGTTTATTTCGCACTGGTGGAACCGGGTGACACCATCATGGGGATGAGCCTCGCGGATGGCGGTCATCTGACACACGGTGCCTCGGTCAATGTATCCGGACGTATTTACAATGCCGTCCAATACGGTCTCAATCCCGAAACCGGCGAGATCGATTATGACGAAGTGGAAAGGCTTGCAAAAGAACACAAGCCGAAATTGATCATGACCGGTTTTTCCGCCTATTCGCGAATTGTCGACTGGCAACGGTTCCGTGATATCGCCGATGAGGTGGGTGCTTACATGGTGGCGGATATTGCGCATGTTGCCGGTCTCGTGGTGACGGACGAATATCCCAGCCCGGTGCAGATTGCCGACGTGACCACCACGACGACTCACAAGACACTCCGTGGTCCGCGGTCCGGCCTGATTGTCGGCAAGGCAAACGAGGAGATTGAAAAGAAAGTAAACTTCATTGTCTTCCCGGCCTACCAGGGTGGTCCGCACATGCATACCATTGCCGCCAAGGCAGTTGCCTTCAAGGAGGCCATGCAACCTGAATTCAAGGAATACAGCAAGCAGGTCAAGGTCAATGCAAAGGTCATGGCCGAAACCTTTATGGACCGTGGTCTGAAGATCGTTTCCGGCGGTACCGATAACCACCTGTTTCTGGTGGATATGATCGACAAGGGACTCACCGGCAAGGACGTGGATGCAGCGATGGGCCGTGCCAACATCACCGCTAACAAGAACGCCGTACCGAATGACCCACAGTCACCTTTCGTGACCAGCGGTATCCGTATTGGTACACCGTCGGTCACCACCCGCGGATTTGATGAAGATGATTGCCGCCAGGTCGCTCACTGGATTTGCGACATCATGGACAACATGGGTGACGAAAGCATCATCGAGAAGATCAAGGGAGAGGTTATTGCACTTTGCAAGAGCAAACCGCTCTATGACTTCTGATTACTAGAACCTATCTCAAAATTCCGCCCTGCAACGCGACCCGCGGGGAGGAGTGGTGCATGGATGCACCGTTTACGGAGCTAAGGATGTAATCTTGAGACAGGTTCTGAATATGAGGGCTGAATTCAGCCGGATGACCGCCGATTTTAATGCTCTTTTTGATCTGGATCAGCGTCTGAAACTGGTCGGGGCCTT
>DATIPP010000014.1:0-4090 GCA_035471825.1 Gammaproteobacteria bacterium | reverse complement strand
GCGGTGTCCTGGTTGCCGCGATCATTATTGTTTTTCGTTTCCTGATTGAATCGGGACAGTCCGGTCTGTTGCCGCTTGCCGATCCGGAAAATTACGAGGCGCTCGACTGGCCTGTCCGGATTCTGTTCACCACGGCGGGCGGGCTAGTATTGGGCCTGTTATTTTTTATTGTATCGCGGCCGCCGCTACGCGTCGGGATCATCCATGTCCTGGAACGGCTTTCCTATCATGAAGGGCACCTGCCGTTCAAACATGCGTTACTGCAATTTGTCGGTGCCAGCATTGCCATTATCTCCGGGCAGTCCGTGGGGCGCGAAGGACCGAGCGTTCACCTGGGTGCGGCGGGCGGCAGCTTGCTGGGGCAGAAACTCCGCTTGCCCAACAACAGCATTCGTATCCTGGTCGCCTGTGGTTCGGCCGGCGCCATAGCGGCCTCTTTTAATACGCCGCTCGCGGGTGTGGTGTTTGCCATGGAAGTTATCATGATGGAATACACCATCACCGGTTTTACACCCGTCATCCTGGCGGCAGTCAGCGCCACGGCGGTTAACCGGCTCGCGTTTGGTGCACATCCGGCCTTTATCGTGCCGGCGCTCGAATTACATTCTTTCTGGGAACTGCCGCTCATTGTCCTGATGGGGATATTGATCGGTGCCGTCGCGGCATTGTTTATATACTCGCTCAAATGGATTACGCACAAGAGCCGGAATATTCCGGTCTGGGCCTGCCTGCCGCTGGCCGGGTTGGGTGTAGGTCTGTGTGCAATTGCCGCACCGCAGGTAATGGGTATCGGTTACGATACCGTTAACCATGCTTTCATGGGCGACCTGGCGATTCATCTTCTGTTGTTGATCGCGGTGGTGAAACTGATCGCGACCGTCATCAGTATCGGTCTCGGCATGCCGGCAGGACTCATCGGACCGATCCTGTTTATCGGTGCCATACTCGGCAGCCTGGCCGGGCTGTTACTGGGACAGTTCCCTTTTTCTGTTTCCCACCCCGGACTGTATGCCATGCTTGGCATGGGGGCGATGATGGGTGCGACTTTGCAGGCGCCGTTGGCGGCATTACTGGCCCTGCTCGAATTGACCGGCAACCAGAACATCATTTTCCCCGGCATGCTTGCGATTGTCAGTGCCAACCTGGCCGCCCAGGAATTGTTCGGTACCGGTTCCGTATATATTTCGCAAATGAAAGAGATCGGGCTCGATTATCGCAACGATCCGATTGCCCAGTCACTCAGGCGACTGGGTGTTGCGTCAGCCATGAACAAGGCCTTTTCCATTATTCAGCAAGAGATATCGCGATCCCAGGCGAGGAAGATCCTGGAAGAGCAACCGCACTGGCTGGTGATCACGCGACAGGACGGTAACCTGCTGATGCCGGCGGCCGATCTCGCGCGCTACCTCGAGGAAAACGAAGACAACGAGGATGAGGAAATTGATATCCTGGAAATTCCGTCCAAAAGAAAGCAACTCGCCCCGGTGTATCAACAGTCCACCCTGCAACAGGCATTGAACATCCTTGATGAAACCGGCGCGGAAGCGCTTTATGTGATTCGTCGCCTCGGTGTATCGGCCGATCGCATCTACGGCATTATTACGCGCGCCGACATCGAGGAAAAATACCGACCACGAAAACAGTGATATTTCATACGGGCTGGGTCATGCGCGGGAACTTTTTTCTCTGGAGTGCCATGATGCCGGCGATGATGACCAGCACCGCGCCGATAGCACTGAAGAGATCGGGCCGTTCCGACCAGATGATCCAGCCGTAAATCGCGGCGAAAATTACGGCAGCATAGGTATACGGCCCGACGCGCGCCGCCGGTGCCAGGCTGTAACTGTAGGTCAGCAACATCTGGCCGGTCGTTGCCACGAGTCCGGCGAAGCCCATGACCAGTAACACGCCAAGCGGGGGGGTCTGCCATGCCCAGATCGCCGGAAAGGCGGAGACCACGGAACAGATGAGGCAGTAATAAAACACGATCCGTGTGATAGGTTCGGTGGCGGACAGGTTGCGGATCGTGACCATGGCGAGTGCCGCAAAAACTGCCGACAATAATCCCACCCAGGCGGCCGCCTGGAGAATACCGATTCCCGGCTTGAGGATAAAGCAGATGCCGATAAAGCCGAGCAACACCGCCGCGATCAGTTTTGGCGATGCCTTCTCGCCCAGCCATACCAGCGCAATGACGGCGATAAAAATGGGCGAGGCGTAATTCAGCAATACCGCCTCGGCAAGTTGCAGGTTGGCAATGGCATAGAAAAAACAATACATCGCCGTGAGCCCGGAAAGGGAACGCAGCAGGTGAGTTTTGGGTCGTTTCGTGCCCAGGTTGCGGAATCCCTTTTTATGCAACCACGGCAGCAGGAACAGAAACCCGAAGATATTTCGCAGGAAAACCACCATTTCATTCGTCAGGAATTGCGACGAATAGCGCACTGCGGCCCCCATGGTGGCAAACATCAGTGCGGCTGTTACCGCGCAGAAAACGGCGCGTATCGGGATGTGGTGATGAGTTGTCATTTCTGACTGTGTCCGGACGTAAAAAGCGCATATTGTACATGAATTCAGCACCGGGACAGCGTGCACCCGGTGATGGAGCAAACCGGCATATTCTGGTAACATGCGATTCCGTCCTATGGAATTCAGTTACGCGCCCGTCTCACCCAGACACAGTTCCCCGGAACTGGCGGGCCAGCCTCCCCAATCAATCCGGACAAGATGGCCATGACGAACTTTGTTTTTATTACCGGTGGTGTTGTCTCGTCTCTCGGCAAGGGGATTGCGTCGGCCTCTCTCGCTGCGATTCTCGAGGCCAGGGGACTGAAAGTAACGCTGCTCAAACTGGATCCCTATATCAATGTCGATCCGGGCACAATGAGCCCGTTCCAGCACGGTGAGGTTTATGTGACCGAGGATGGCGCGGAAACTGATCTTGACCTGGGTCATTACGAACGTTTCGTCCGGACGACCATGGGTAAAAGCAATAATTACACCGCCGGCAGAATTTACCTGAATGTCATCCAGAAAGAGCGGCGTGGCGATTATCTCGGCGGAACGGTGCAGGTCATCCCGCATATCACCGATGAAATCAAGCGTTGCATCATCAAGGGTGCCGGCGATGCCCAGGTCGCAATGGTCGAGATCGGGGGCACGGTGGGCGACATCGAATCGCAGCCTTTTCTCGAGGCAATCCGGCAGATGCGGATTGAACTGGGTCCGGAACACACATTGTTTATACATCTGACCCTCGTCCCGTTTATCGCGGCAGTGGGCGAGATAAAGACCAAGCCGACCCAGCACTCGGTGAAAGAATTACGTTCAATTGGTATCCAGCCGGATATTTTGCTGTGCCGTACTGATTCTCCATTGCCGGACAACGAGCGCAAAAAAATGGCGTTGTTCACGAACGTCGAGGAGTCTGCGATTATCTCGGCCGTTGATGTCAACAATCTCTATCGTATCCCGCGCATGCTGCATGAACAGGGTCTGGACGAGATCGTTACCCGGCGGTTTCACCTGGACGTTCCGCCTGCCGACCTCCATGAATGGGACAACGTCGTGGAAGCCATTGAACACCCGAAACGGGAAGTCAATATTGCCATGGTCGGTAAATATATCGACTTGGCCGATTCCTACAAGTCCCTGACCGAGGCACTGAAGCATGCCGGTATACACACGAGGACGACGGTCAATATCACCTATATTGATTCCGAGAATATTGAAATAAATGGTGTGGCATGCCTTGAAAACATGGATGCCATCCTGGTGCCGGGTGGTTTCGGAAACCGGGGTATTGAAGGCAAAATCGCCGCCGTTCGATATGCCCGCGAACACGGAATTCCCTATCTCGGTATCTGCCTCGGGATGCAGGTGGCGGTAATTGAATTTGCCCGCCATGTAGTCGGCCTCCCCGGAGCAAGCAGTACTGAATTCAACAAGTCTACTGAACATCCCGTGATAGCACTGATTACGGAATGGCAGGATGCAAGCGGCAACGTTGAACAACGTCATGAAGATTCCGATCTCGGGGGAACGATGCGGCTCGGCGGTCAGCAATGCCGTTTGCTTGAAGGTTCCCGCG
>DATIPP010000013.1:0-4430 GCA_035471825.1 Gammaproteobacteria bacterium | reverse complement strand
GACCGCAGGCTGGCGCGGGTACTAATTTCCACCGGACGGTATCTAGCGTGTAACCACCCTGTGAAAAGCGGTCCCTGGCCCGGTCGAACCGCCGGCATTCCAGCAGTTCGCGGCTTCATGATGCTGATTACTTACCAGCCTTGAAAAAAGCCACCGTCTGCAAAATCCCAGATCAGGTATATGTAACCACGGTAGTCATACCGGTCAGTGTCGTTCAGTGGCAGTTCCGCACCGACATTCAGGGCGACGTGACCGCCTCTGGTCAACCCGATCTGGGCCTGCGGGATCAGGCTGAGTTGGGCAAATTCCTTTCGACTGTTGCCCTCCCCGCGATCGATCGGGAAGGACGACACCAGTTCCAGCCCGGGATGAAGGCTGCGCGGCCAGGGACTGGGACTCCAATGCACCACGCCGGAGAGTTCGACATTACCATCGCTGAATTTATCGAACGGTAAATCGGACCTGGCGGTACCCTGGAAAGTCAGGGTATCCGCCAGGCGTTTTGCCGCCGCGATGTAGGGAATAAACTCATCCGAATCATCGTGTTCTTCGGTCTTGATGGCGAAAAAGGTTCCGATGGATGTGATGAACCGGTAGGTCGGGTTCTCGTACAAGACATATTTAATACCCGGTTCCACCTGATCGAAATTCCCGTCATTATCATCTATGGCATCATCAAAGGAATGACTCAGCTCAACTGATAATTGCAATCGTCTGAAGAAGCGTTTTTCGATTTCCAGGACATTACGTATCTGGTCCCTGTTGACATCTCCGATGTCATCCTGGTAGCGGAATTTCCAGACCACTTCATCTTCCGGAAATGCCTTCTTGGTACGGATTGGCAAAATGAAATTCATATCACCGGAAGGATAGCCGTGATCACCCGCCAGGGTCTTGATATAGGCGACAACCGATCTGATTTCATTATCACTCAGTGTTTCCCTGAATGCCGGCATGATATCGGAACGGCCGAGTGCGGCCCCGCCGTGCTTGATGACCATGAACCAGTCTTTTGAAGGTTCACGGCTGTTAAACAAGGGATCGGTAAAATTTGCCGGCAGGATGCCCAACTGCTTAAAAGCCGGATTTTCCGGATCAGGTTTGCCTGCCGATCCATGACAGACAGCACAATTCGCCTGGTAGAGGCGCCGGCCATCCGGGGAAATATCTTCATCCCGTGAAAATCCGGCAGCCGGGAATAAACAAAGAATGATTAAGGCGATGAGTCTGTCTTTTATCATGTCAATTCATGTTGTTATTTAAGGTTTTATGGCCGTTTATCCTGGAACCTGTCTCAAAATTACATCCTTAGCTCCGTAAACGGTGCATCCATGCACCACTCCTCTCCGTGAGCAGCAAAGCAGCGCCTAAAGTTAGCGGACAAGGCGCGCAAATGCCGCCATAGTGACCGTGCGGAATTTTGATATAGATTCTAGGCAGTATCAGTGATGATGTATTGACATGGATCAACTGGAAAGTGAGCATGACACCCGTTGATCGCTTTAACGTTCCTGTTGGAGGCAAGTACCGGCAACCAGTGCTGTTCCCGGATGAAAAAAGGCTTATTCGGCCCTGTTCTCCTAATCAGGTTCATTAATGGCTTTTTTCAGGCTTTTGGTGTCTTTGCCGGCATGACAAATAACAATGCGCTGAAAAAACAGGCTGTTGGGCACCCTGATCTTTGCTGAATCATCGGTTTCTGACGACGTATCAATCAATGTGGTAAAGAAGATATTCAGGTCGGCAACTTTCCCGATTGTGCCTTTTTCCTTTTCCGGGTCTCTGATCTCGATGGTATCTCCAATCCGGAAAGGTGAAAACGTCACAAGCAGGAATGTACTGAGGATATTTGTCAATATACTCCAGAATGCCACAAAACCTACCGCCACCAGCACCAAAACAGCTGACAATGCACCTACCACGCGTGATATGGATATGCCGAGCTGTTGTAATACCAGTAAGAATACGAAAATAACCAGTATCCATTTCATAAAGCCCTTGACGGGGAGCAGCAGGGAATGCGGCAGGATTTGCCTTTGATGCAGGCGATTGGCCAGTCTCTGCAGCAACAGGTGCACGCCAATTCCGATCGCGATAATTAGTATCACTTTTAAACTGAGGAAAATATATTCCATTTCAGGCCTCACAAAATTCAATGAAAAATTTACAGGGAATCCTGTTCGAACTGGCAAGTAGCGGGATAAATACCTTATCCTTCACTTTCCACTTAAATGATAACGCGATAACGCTGCCAACTCATCATGCACACCGTGGAGGACCTGATCAGGGAAGAATTCCGCCTTGACGAGAGAATCGTTTACCTCAACCATGCGGCGGTTGCGCCTTGGCCGGAAAGGACGGCCAATGCTGTCAGGGCATTTGCCGGTGAAAATACCAGGACGGGTGCAAAATATTACCCGCAATGGACAAGGAAAGAAACCGAACTGCGTGAACAGTTGCGGGAACTGATTAATGCACCGTCAGTGGATGATATCGCACTGTTGAAGAACACTTCGGAGGCACTTTCCGTGGTTGCTTCCGGTATTCACTGGCAGGCCGGTGATAATGTCGTCAGTACCGACCAGGAATTTCCTTCCAACCGCATTGTCTGGCAGGCACTGGATAAACACGGTGTCGAGTTTCGCGAGGTCGATATCAATCCACCCGTTGATCCCGAGGCGGCGCTTCTTTCGGCCTGTGATAAAAACACCCGTCTCCTGACGGTCAGCTCGGTGCAATACGGCAGCGGTATTCGCCTCGACCTGGAGCGACTGGGCGCATTTTGCCGGAAAAACAAAATCCTGTTTTGTGTTGATGCTATCCAGAGTATCGGTGCCCACCGGCTGGATGTAACGGCAATCGGGGCAGACTTCGCCATGGCGGACGGGCATAAATGGATGCTGGGACCGGAAGGGCTGGCAGTCTTTTATTGCAGTAGTAACGTCAGGAATAAACTCGAGTTGTACCAGTATGGCTGGCACATGGTGGAAAATGCCTCGGATTATGACGCGAGGGACTGGGAACCCGCCCGGTCAGCAAGGCGATTTGAATGCGGCAGTCCCAACATGCTGGCGGCCCATGCCCTCTCCGCCAGCGTGTCACTGCTGCTGGAAGTCGGGATCGCGGAGATCGAGCGCAGGATCCTGCAGAATACGAGCTACCTGGTGGAAAAGATCCGGGAGATTGATAATGCGACGTTGCTGACACCGGTCAACGCGGAGCGCCGTGCCGGGATCGTGACCTTTACGCTGGCCGGTCAGGACATGACGCGACTGCACCGCCACTTGCTGGATAATAACGTGATCTGTGCTCACCGTGCCGGGGGTATCCGGTTCTCTCCCCACTTTTACACGAGCCAGGAAAAAATCGATAATGCACTTGAAGTACTATCTATAAGAAATTGATATTTCAGTTAATTCTCTTTGCTTTAGTAAAAAGCCTGAAAAAATTCTCCGTGGTGGCAGCGGCCAGCTCGGTATAGGTTTCTCTGCGCAATTCCGCCAGGAATTCGGCCGTGTGTTTGACGAAAGCCGGCTGGTTGGGTTTGCCCCGGTATGGCACGGGCGCGAGATACGGAGCATCGGTCTCAACCAGTAACCGGTCCAGGGGCACTTGTCGGGCCACTTCTTGGACTTCCCGGGCGTTCCTGAAGGTCACGATCCCGGAAAAGGAAATATAGAAATTCAGGTCCATGGCCTGCTTTGCCGTCTCCCAGTCATCGACAAAGCAATGCATTACCCCGCCGACGTCTATGGCTCCCTCTTCTTTCAGGATCCGGGTCGTATCACCACCGGAATCCCGGCTGTGGATTATCAACGGTGTTTTGGCGGCACGGGCGGCATGGATATGTGTGCGAAAGCGGTCCCGCTGCCAATCCAGGTCACCTTCACTGCGGTAATAATCGATACCGGTCTCGCCGACCGCGATCACGTCCTCTTCGGCGGCAAGTCCGGCCAGCCTGTCCGCGTCGGGTTCGTCATCGGTTTGCGTATTGGGATGAACACCCACGGAAGCAAAGAGATGATCATGTTGACGCGTCAGCGACACGAGTTGCGGCCAGGTCTCGAGATCGATGGCGACGCAAAGCATGTATGCGACATCGTTTTCACGGGCTGTTTCCAGCACGGCGTTGACGTCGGCGTCCATCAAGGGGATGTGACAGTGGGAATCGACAAGCATGGAAAACCGTGATTGGTAAGTAGTGAATAGTGATTCGTGATTAGTAATTAGTCTGTACTATCAACAATTACCAATCACTATTCACATTCACATAGTGTGCGTTGCTCTCTCCGATGACAGCGCGCCGGCCAGTTGTGTTTCGATTTTGTTTTTAGTGGCGCCCTTGTCCAGTTCGCTGAACTGAACGCCAATACCGGCGGTCTTATTACCCTGTGATCCCACAGGAGTGATCCAGACGACCCGGCCGGCAA
>DATIPP010000012.1:0-7436 GCA_035471825.1 Gammaproteobacteria bacterium | reverse complement strand
TTGAGCTTTTGCGATGCCCTGTCCGCATAGGCGGTCGGCGGTATCCGTAGCGATATTTTGACTCCGGTACCGGCGCGCAGGACATTACCGGCGTCGGCAATGGCCGGCAGGCCATCGGCGCCGGTAATCGACAGCGCCGGTCGCCAGGTGCGGCAGAGGATCAACTCCGTGATGTCATCGCTTACCGGTTTTGCTCCCTCGATAAACGGAAACTTGGTATAGACCGCGTCACCCAGCACCTCCGCGGCAATCCGGGCCTGTTCCAGTCGATGTTCGGGAATCTCGACATTGAATTCCTGTGCGGACAGTTTACCGCTTGCCGCGTCATCCACACGATCGAGCAATTGCCGCAGTATCCGGAAGCTCGAGGGTACGATACCGCTGGCGTCACCCGAGTGGACACCTTCCGTGAGAATGTCTATCGCGAGATCTCCGCCGACCAGGCCTCGCAGCGACGTCGTGTTCCAGAGCTGATCGTAATTGCCGCAGCCCGAGTCGAGACATATGACAAGTTCCGGTTCACCAATTCGATCTGCCAGCGCATCGATATACCAGGGCAAATCAAAACTGCCACTTTCCTCGCAGGCCTCGATGATCACCACGCACCGGGCGTGCGGGATATCCTGTTGCTGCAAGGACTCAATCGCGATCAACGAAGCAAAGGTTGCATAGCCATCGTCCGCACCACCCCGCCCGTAGAGCTTGTCGTTTTCGATGACGGGTTTCCACGGTCCGAGGTCCTCGCGCCAGCCGGTCATCTCCGGTTGCTTGTCAAGATGACCGTAGAGCAGGATCGTGTGATCGGAGGCACCAGGAATCTCCATGAAGATAAGAGGCGTCCGGCCTTCCAGTCGCACGACTTCCAGCTTCATGCCGCTGATTTCACGTCCCCTGCACCACTTTTCAAACTGTTCGACTGCCCGATCCATGTGACCATTTTCCAGCCACTTTTTGTCGAACATGGGCGATTTGTTGGGGATCCGGATATATTCCACCAGTTCAGGCAGAGCCGACGTCTGCCATTGGTCATCGCAATAGGTTTTCAGTTTGCCGGTGTCAACTTGCATGAGAATTGGTAATATCCCTGTATAAAAATAATGTCTATATCATCAGCATAGGCAGTCGAGGTAACGACTGCAAACATACATAAACAATTACACATCCCTCTTTCTTTACTGTAACGTCTAATCGAACAAACCCGGGAGAACAGCATGTCTGGTAATTATAAAATATTGTTACTTGTTTTCATTCTTTTCACCATGATGTCAGCATGCGGCGAGAGTGAACAGGAACAAGCAGGAAAGTCAGTATCAACAACCGGCGCACAGGAAAAGGCGGATGATGCGCCGGCGGAAATGGAACAGAAAACCGAAACTCCGGCCGAGATCGCCGGGGAAGAGATGTCGGAAGCCGGTGATATTGCTGAAGATGTGACAGAGCAGGTAACAGACACGGCGGAAACTGTGGCTGAAGAAATACAGGAAGGCGCAAAAGCCACGGTTGCAGCTGCAAGTCCCCGGACCCACGTTATCAATGCCGAGGCGCGGGTATTCAATCCGGACATTATCTATATACAACCGGGTGATACAGTAAGATGGACAAACATGACCTCACACAACACGGTCTCGGTGGAAGGCTTAATACCGGAAGGAGCCGAACACTGGCGTGGCAAACTGGGTGAAAATCTCAAGGTAACATTCAATGTGGAAGGTGTTTACGCGTATGTATGTGAACCACATATCGGATTCGGCATGGTCGGTGTCATAGTCGCCGGTCAACCGACCAACTTGGAGACGGTAACATCATACGCCCGGGATAACCTGGAAGGACCTTATCGCAGAATTATCGGAAAACTTATCAAGGTCAAAACTCAGTAACTGTGAGCACAGGGATGAAAGTATGCGCTATCAGTTGGAGAATACTTGCCTCAGGGTGACGCTGGTACCATGACAATCCGATCCTTTAACGGGATAAAACCAAAGATTGCGAGATCAGCCTATATTGATGACTCGGCCGTTGTCATCGGTGATGTCACTATCGGCGAGGATGTATCCATCTGGCCCATGGTAGTCGTGCGCGGCGACGTGCATTCAATCACGATCGGAAAAGGTACGAATATCCAGGACGGCAGTATCCTGCACGTAACCCATGACGGTGATTTCAGCCCGGGTGGTTATGCATTGAACATCGGCGAGGGTGTAACTGCCGGACACCGTGTGACACTGCATGCCTGTTCGGTGGGTGATTATTGCCTGATCGGCATGTCGGCAACGGTCATGGACGGCGCCGAACTGGGTGACCGGTTGATAATCGGTGCCGGCGGGTTGGTGCCGACGGGCAAGAAACTCGAGGGCGGATATCTTTACGTCGGCACACCGGTGAAGCGTATGCGTGAATTGACGGATAGGGAATATGAATTTCTTGAATATTCCGCCAGGCATTACTCCAGTCTCAAGGATAAGCACAAGCAGTCCTGAACAGCGGAGCAAATGTCGCTTTCTTCCCCTGTGTAAAATGAACCTTGCTTCTCGTTTATTTTTTCGAATTTGTTATCATGCTGCGCCTCCTGTGCGGATATATCCGGAGATATGAATGGCGCTGGATGATTCATGGTTTACCGAGGCCGCAGACGGCTACGGCATGTCGATCAAGATCAGGGAGAAGATCCACGAAGAACGCTCAACCTATCAGTTGATCGAGATCTACGAGACTGAAACCTTCGGGCGGCTGATGACGCTCGACGGCATCACCATGATCACCAGCCGGGACAATTTCATCTATCATGAGATGATGACGCATCCGGTCCTGTTTACCCACTCCAATCCCAAACAAGTTGTGATCGTAGGGGGCGGGGATTGTGGCAGTTTGCGGGAGGTCCTGAAGCATGAACAGGTCCAGTCGGTATTACAGGTGGAACTGGATGAACGCGTCACCCGGGCGGCGGAAAAATTCTTCCCGGAACTTTGCGAATCCAATAATGATCCAAGGGCGGAGTTTCTGTTCGAGGACGCCATTGAATGGATGTATAACGCGGAGGAAGGTAGCAGGGACATTATCATCCTGGATACGACTGATCCGGTGGGGCAGGCGGAGCGACTCTTTTCCACTGCTTTTTACCGGGAATGTCTGCGCGTGTTGGCGGATGGTGGCATCATGGTGGCACAGAGTGAATCGCCCCTGTTCGATCTGGACATCCTGGAAGGGATCTGGACCTCGATGCGGCATGCCGGCGCCGAGGATATTATGACCATCCAGTTCCCTCAATGTACCTACCCGTCCGGTTGGTGGACGGCCACCATGGCCCGAAAGGCGCAGACCCTGACCGGCTTCCGTGAGACGGCCTCCAGGAAAAAGGCCTTTGCTACCCGCTATTACAATGCCGATATTCACCAGGCCTGCCAGGCCCTGCCGACATTCCTGACGGAAGCGCTGGAGAAAATCTGTCAATCGTAATTGGTGGGTGGTGAGTGGTAAAATGCATAAAGTCCGGTGTTTGTCGTTTAACGTAAAACCTTATACATAATGTTTATGAGTACCTACCCTGAAAGGTTTGATGTTATCGTTGTGGGTGGCGGTCACGCCGGCACTGAAGCTGCGCTCGCCTCTGCCCGTATCGGTGCCAGGACACTCCTGCTCACACACAGCATCGATACCCTCGGCCAGATGTCCTGCAACCCGGCTATCGGCGGTATCGGCAAGGGGCATATCGTGAAAGAGATCGATGCCCTGGGGGGCGCCATGGCCCGGGCCGCTGATCGCAGTGGTATCCAGTTCCGCATGCTCAATGCCAGCAAGGGTCCGGCGGTACGGGCGACGCGTGCGCAGATTGACCGCTCCCTGTATAAGTCGGCCATCCGGCCGTTGCTCGAAGGCCAGGAAAACCTGGATATTTTCCAGCAGGGTGTCGATGACCTGATCGTCGAAGGTGATCGTGTGATCGGCGTGGTGACCCAGATGGGTCTGCGTTTTCACGCACCCTGTGTTGTCCTGACCGTGGGTACCTTTCTTGGTGGCCACATCCATATCGGCGATGCCAATTATGCCGGTGGCCGCGCCGGCGACCCGCCCGCCAATACCCTGGCCGCCCGCTTGCGTGAATTACCTTTTCGCGTGGATCGCCTGAAAACCGGAACACCGCCGCGGATCGATGGCAGAAGTATTGATTACAGCAAATTACACAAACAATCGGGCGACGAACCGGTTCCGGTATTTTCATTCCTGGGTAATGAAAGTGAACATCCACAACAGGTACATTGCCACATTACGCATACAAACGAACGTACGCATGACATTATCCGGACCGCACTGGACCGTTCGCCAATGTACAACGGCAATATCAACAGTACCGGTCCACGTTACTGCCCGTCGATCGAGGACAAGGTAGTACGTTTTGCCGACAGGACATCTCACCAGATCTTTATTGAGCCGGAAGGACTGCAGACCAGCGAGGTATACCCGAACGGTATCTCTACCAGCCTGCCTTTCGACGTGCAGTACGAACTGGTTCGTTCCATCCGCGGTTTTGAACGGGCACACATCACACGGCCGGGTTATGCCATCGAGTATGATTATTTCGATCCGCGCGACCTGCATCCCTGGCTGGAAACCAAACACCTGGCAGGCCTGTTTTTTGCCGGCCAGATTAATGGCACCACGGGTTACGAAGAGGCCGCCGGGCAGGGCATTGTCGCGGGCATGAATGCCGCGCTGAAGATCAAGGGGCGGGATTACTGGAGTCCCCGCCGGGACCAGGCCTATATCGGAGTCATGATTGATGACCTGACTACACGCGGCACCATTGAACCTTACCGGATGTTTACCAGCCGGGCCGAGTATCGACTGCTCCTGCGGGAAGACAACGCGGACCTGCGGCTGACCGAAACCGGGCGCGAACTGGGAATGATCCCGGACGAGCACTGGCGGCATTTCGAAATCAAGCGCGAGCAAATCGCCCGGGAGCAGAACCGTCTCGCAAACACGTGGGTCGGACCGGACAGTGTCACCCAGGAAGATGCCACGCGTTTACTGGGCCAGCCATTGGCCCATGAGTATAACCTGTTGCAATTGCTCCGCCGGCCGGAAGTCGACTATCACTCGCTGGTTGAAATGTTTGACCGGCAGACGGAGCGGATCGATCCCCGGGTTGCCCAACAGGTCGAGATCCAGGCCAAGTACCGGGGTTATATCGATCGCCAGCAGGAAGAAATCGAGCGTAACAGCATGCTGGAAGATACTACCCTTCCGCCATCGATGGACTACAGTCGTGTGAAGGGTCTCTCCGCCGAAGTGGTGCAGAAACTGACCGAGCAGCAACCACATAGTCTCGGCCAGGCCTCCCGGATTCCCGGGGTTACACCGGCGGCGATTACCTTGCTGCGCGTCCACCTGAAAAAGCAGTCCACTCCATTCGCGAAAAGCGCTTGATTGGACCGGCAACGGACGACACACTCCATATCTGTCTGAATTCAGGCTTGCAGAAACTTGGCCTGGACCTGGACGAATCACAACGCGACACCTGCCTGGCCTACCTGGACTTGCTGGGTGAATGGAATCGCGCCTATAACCTCACTGCCATCCGTGAACCGTCTGCCCTGGTGGCCTATCATCTGCTGGACAGTCTTGCCGTGCTGCCCTTTCTCCACGGTAAACAGTGTCTCGACGTGGGAACCGGCGCGGGGTTGCCCGGCCTGATACTTGCTCTGGCAGACCGGGACAGGCACTGGCGGTTGATTGACAGCAACCGCAAGCGGCTCCGGTTTGTTAACCAGGCCATTCTCGAGTTGAAACTCCCTAACGTGGAAACGCTGCATGTACGGGTCGAAGACCTGGAACCGGAGGACAACATTTCGACCATCACGGTCCGGGCGTACGGCCGCCTGGGCCGGATCTGGCGGGACGCCGGGCACCTCGTCGGTAGTGGTACGCACCTGTTGGCGATGAAAAGCAGCAAAATCAAATCGGAACTGGCCGAACTGGCGTCCTTGCCCGTCAAATACCGGGTTCATGAGATCGATGTTCCCGGACTCGACGCCGATCGTATCCTGATCGAAATAAGGCGGATTACCGAAGACGGTGATGATTAATTATGTGTCACTGGCGGAAGCGAGTATGCGATAATATTGTCTGTACGGATGATTGTGCACGCCTGGAAGCTTTGCCGAAGATTATTTTATTTCGTTACACGAGAAACAGATGCCCAAGATAATCGCTATTGCCAACCAGAAAGGTGGTGTCGGCAAGACCACAACCAGCGTCAACCTTGCAGCTTCGCTGGCAGCTGCCAAACGCCGGGTGTTACTGGTCGATCTGGATCCGCAGGGTAATGCCACGATGGGCAGCGGCGTTGATAAACACATTCTGGAATTTACTTCTTATGATGTTCTGATGGATGAGAAGGATATCGGCGAGGTCATCATACACTGTGAAGAAAGCGGTTATGATCTTCTTCCGAGTAACTCGGACCTTACCGGCGCGGAGGTTGCGTTGCTGGAAGAGCTGGCACGGGAAGTACGGTTGCGATCGGCGCTCGAGCCTGTCGCGGAAAACTACGATTTCATCTTCATCGATTGTCCGCCGGCCCTGAATATGCTGACGATCAATGCCCTGGTGGCTTCGACAGCAGTCATGATTCCCATGCAATGCGAATATTATGCACTGGAAGGGCTTACGGCATTGCTTTCCAGCATCGAAAAAATCCGCAAATACCTGAATCCGAAACTGAAGATAGAAGGATTGCTTCGAACCATGTACGACCCGCGGAACAATCTGGCAACACAGGTGTCGGCACAATTGCTTGAACATTTCGGTGAAAAGGTCTACCGCACGGTAATTCCGCGGAACGTTCGACTCGCCGAGGCCCCGAGTCACGGCCTGCCGGTATTGAAGTACGATAAATCGTCCCGTGGAGCACTGGCTTATCTCGCGCTGGCAGGTGAAATGTTGCGACGGGAAAATATTGCTGCCTGAGGAGACCAGTTAATGAGAATTCATGATTTATATCCGCAGGATCACACCCTCCATTCAGGCACGGAGGGAAATTCCTGATGGCTGCCAGAAAACGAGGGCTTGGTCGTGGACTCGATGCCCTGTTGAGTACCACCAGCGATTTCCAGGAACTTGAAGGCGTCGAACATCTGCGCAATCTGCCGATAGAACTTGTGCAGAAGGGACGCTATCAACCCCGCAAAACCATGAATCCCGAGGCCCTGAAAGACCTGGCGGATTCGATCCGTGTGCAGGGGGTCGTGCAACCCATCCTGGTCCGCCCCCTGGAAAATAAGCCGGACAAATACGAGATAGTGGCCGGTGAACGCCGCTGGCGGGCCGCGCAAATGGCCGGCCTGCACGTGGTACCCGCGGTGGTAAAGGATATCCCGGACCAGACTGCAATATGTATTGCCCTGATCGAAAACATCCAGCGGGAAGACCTCAACCCG
>DATIPP010000011.1:0-7628 GCA_035471825.1 Gammaproteobacteria bacterium | reverse complement strand
ATGCCCAGCTTTCCCGCGATGAAGCGGATCTTCTCATCAATCAGTTGAAAAAACTGCCGCCGGAAGCCGGTATCCTGACGGGAAAAGAAGAGAAATGCGGGTTGTGTGCGTCCATTATTTACCGGCCATTGATAAATCAGGAAAATCTTTGAATCTTAATGATTTATATAGTTTATATAATTTGCTAATTTATATCCTTGACATAAGAAAACCGACTATATAATTAAGGTACCTCCCATGTGGAAATCAATAGTAATCAGTGGGTTAGTATTAACACTGGCGAGTTGCGCACAGTTTGAGCCAAAACCGTTCGAACCCTCCAAAGGACACATTCAAACAGATAAAACGCCACCGGCTGAGAAAAAAGAGATACCCGAGGTGGTACGGGATGTACCAGCCCTGCCGGAGCCGGAAGCTCCGAAGGATCTGGAAAAATACACGGTGGTTGTCAATGAGGTCCCGGTAAAGGAACTCCTGTTCGCCCTGGCTCGCGATGCCGAGATTAATGTCGATATCGATCCCGCTATCCAGGGTGTTGTTACCTTAAACGCCGTTGATCAAACGCTGCCGCAGATCCTTGATCGCATCAGCCGGCAAACCGATATCCGTTATGATTTCGTGAATGACAATTTGCTCGTCCAGACGGATGAACCCTATTTCCGTACCTACAAGGTCAATTATGTCAATATGACGCGCGATACGGATGGCACAGTGGCAGTGTCATCAGAAGTTGCGACAACATCAGGAACCGGTGTTGGAGGTGAGGGTTCAACTCAAAGCAGCAGAGGGAGTGCAAATAAGTCAATTACAAATGTTGAAAGTATATCTAATAATCGATTCTGGCAAACTTTGGTGAATAATGTGCTTTCCATTCTTGGGGAGACAACAACACAACAGGCCAGTACACCCGGGACAATTCCTTCAACGGAAAATGTTATCCCTAATTCAGAAACCGGGGTTTTAACTGTACGCGCAACATCTGCGCAACATAAAGAAATTCAAAAACATCTAGAACATGTCCTTAATAATGCCACCCGTCAGGTATTAATTCAGGCGACAATTTTAGAAGTAGATTTGAGTGATCAATATCAAGCGGGTATAGACTGGTCCTTTCTTAACCAGGCTGCCGGAATCAGTCTTACCTCAGTCACTGGAGCTTTGATAGGACCCACAGGAACACTCACACAGTTATTGCTTTCATATAATGACACAGAAATTGCCGACGAAGACTCACTTAACTTGACTGTTAGATTATTAGATGAGTTTGGTGATGTTAGTGTTCTTTCCAGTCCTCAATTGATGGTATTAAATAATCAGACTGCATTATTAAAAGTAGTTGATAATGTTGTGTATTTTACAATTGAATCAAATACGATTACGAATCAAACAACTACCGATACTTTTTTTACGACCGAGATACACACTGTACCTGTTGGGATCGTTATGAGTATGACTCCCCAAATCAATGAAAATGATACGGTGATACTAAATATACGACCATCAATATCAAGGATTAGTCGTTTTGTTCAGGATCCAAATCCGGATTTGGGTGCTGTAACAAGTACTGTTCCTGAAATTCAAGTACGAGAGATGGATTCGATGTTAAGGATACAGAATGGTCAGATTGCTGTATTGGGTGGTCTGATGCAGGATGAGACACGAGATAATATCAATAGTATTCCCGGCGTTTCAAAATTACCTGGCGTAGGAAAAGCATTCGAAACCACGACAAAGGAATACTTCAAAACCGAACTGGTAATTTTTCTGCGGCCGGTCGTGATTCGTGATCCGAGTATCGACGGAGATCTGCAACTTTATAAAACTTTTCTTGAAAACCGTCCTTCCGGCAAACCTGACGAGGTGAGCAATCTGTGAGTCTGTTAATGGATGCCTTGAAGAAGGCGGAACAGGAAAAAAAGGAAGCAGGCAAAAGACTCAGGGAAGCCAGGGAAAAAGGAGTGGAAGAACTAAAACTCGCCGATAAGGAAGAAACAGGGAAAAAAACCGGGGAAGATCCATCCCCTCCGGATTCAATACCGGCGGATGTCGGTGAAATAAGCGGTGAAAACCTGGCGCTTGCCCCGAAGGAAAAAGACGACGATACACTCGAACTGCCGCAAATGGGAGATAACAGCGGCGTAGACTTTGCCCAGGTAACCGGGGAACACGAAATACCGGAATCTGATGAAAAAGAAATCGGGGAAGATCTCGAAGACAGCGGCAATAGTAAACCCATCGATGAACCCCCACCGGAAGAAATCCCTTTAACAGCCGGGGAAGTTGAAGAGAAACCACCGGCAAATGACACAGAAAAAACCTTTGCCCTGTCAACCGATGATACGGATGAAGGTCGTGTCATTCCGGAACTGGAAAGCACCAAAAAGGAAGAGCAAGTATCAAGGATGGATGTCAGCAACAAACAACGCCTTTCCCGATCCATTATTACTGCGGCGGAACTTGCACATGATATAGGCAGCGGCAGGGGCCAGCCAACACCGGTTGCAGCACAAACTGTTTTCACGGCGGTCGCCGGGAGGCCGGGACCGAACCAGTTGTATCGCTGGGGCATATTCACCCTGCTTTGCATGGTTATTGCAGTTGCTATAGGTGTCTTCTATTACCTCAGTATTTCGCCTATGACTCCGTCAATTACACCGGAACAGGTCGCCCGCGGTACTGAACTCAATCCGGTTGTAACGATGGACATCGACAAGATTCGGGAAACAGCCAGCCAGCCAGAGACCGCCGACGGTGTGACTGAAGGTTCCCTGATTGGAGAAGCGACGGATGAACAAGAGGCCGTCGCTACCGTCATCCAGACCGATGACACTGCCAAAGTTCCTGCCACAGATACCAACCAGCAGGCAGACGAACAACCGGCGGAGACTAGTGTGGCCGAAAGCGGAGGTGAAACTGTTACTGAACCGGAAGGCCTGACCGAAACCGAAACTGACACAACAGTAGAAGCGGAAAAGCCTGCTGGCGCCGAAGTTGCGGCAGAAGTTGAAAAAACACTTCCGGAAAAAATACAGGTGCAACCAGCGGCAATCCAGATTTCACGCAGCAAGTCAGTCGAAGAAAAAAGCAAGCTTATAACGTCCGCTTATTCGGATTACAGGGCCGGCCGTTACCAGGCAGCCGGCATGAAATACCGGGCGGCATTATCGGAAATGCCTGAAAATGCCGATGCACTGCTTGGACTGGCCGCCACCGAGTACCGCCAGGGTAATCTTCGTGTCGCCTATGAAAACTACCTCCGCGTACTTAAGCTTTATCCCGACAACAAGTACGCTAAAGCTGCCCTGATAGGTATGCAGGACAAGCAGGATCTTTCGGAACATGCCAGTACTATCAAGCTGCTGATACAGCGGGAACCACAAGCGCCTTATCTGCATTTTTCGCTGGGCAATCTTTATGCCGGGCAATCCCGCTGGCCGGAAGCGCAACAGGCATTTTTTGATGCCTACCGCCTGGATTCCGGCAACCCGGATTATGCCTTTAATCTTGCCGTGAGCCTGGATCAAATCGGACAGAGAAAGGCGGCACTGGAATATTACCGGCTCGCACTTCAACTGGCCGATAATACTCCTGCCACTTTCGACAGCAGTGGTGTCCTGACCCGGGTAAATACCCTGGCTGGTGCAGTAAGAACAAGCGGTCAATAACCATGACAAGTCCGCAAAAAAAACATTTGCGTCTGGGTGAACTGCTGGTTCAACAGGGTGTAACTACGCCCGACCAGATCGAAATCGCGCTGACGGAGCAGAAAAAAAGCAATGAGAAACTCGGTCGTATTCTGGTAAAACTCGGTTTCGCCACCGAAGCGATCATCCGGGATGTCATCGGCGGCGTTATCGGACAGGAGAGCGTCAACCTCGATCAGGCCGTGGCCGACAGTGAAGCGGTAAAGATGATCCCCAAAAACATGGCCCGGCGCCTGCATGTATTGCCATTGACCTATGACAGTACCAACCGGTTATTGACTGTCGCTATGACGGATACATTCAACGTGGTCGCGCTCGATCAGATCAGTGTGCAAATCGGCCGTGATATAGAAATTTCGGCGGTACTTGCCGGCGAGGCCGAAATCGAAAAGGCGATTGACCAGTTTTACGGATTTGAATTGTCGGTTGACGGAATATTGAATGAAATCGAGACCGGTGAGATTGACTACCAAAGTCTGGATGCAGAGAGCGATCAATACAGCCAGCCGGTCGTGCGGCTGGTCAACGCCCTGTTGTCGGACGCCGTCAAGCGCAGTTCCTCGGACATCCACTTTGAACCGGAAGAAGGGTTCCTGCGTTTCCGTTATCGCATCGATGGCGTGTTGCGGCAGATCCGGAGTATCCACAAGAATTACTGGCCGGCGATAGCCGTCCGGTTGAAGGTCATGGCGGGGATGGACATCGCGGAAACCCGCGCCCCGCAGGACGGGCGTATCTCGTTGTCCTTGTCCGGGCGTTCGGTGGATTTTCGCGTGTCGACGTTGCCCACGGTCCATGGTGAAAATATTGTTCTGCGCGTCCTTGATCGGCAAAAGGGCATTGTTTCCCTGGACAAACTGGGTATCAAGGAAGACGCACTCAATACCCTAAAGCTCATGGTCGCACGCCCGGAAGGGATCATCCTGGTCACGGGACCGACCGGCAGCGGCAAGACCACGACCCTGTATTCCATTCTCAGTTACCTGAATACGGAATCCGTCAATATTATGACGCTGGAAGACCCGGTCGAATATCCGACTAGCATGATCCGGCAAACTTCGGCCAGTGAAACCTCGCGGCTGGATTTTGCCAGCGGTATTCGATCCATGATGCGCCAGGATCCCGACATTATCCTGGTCGGTGAGATACGGGACGAGGACACCGCCAGCATGGCATTGCGCGCCGCGATGACCGGGCACCAGGTGTATTCCACGCTGCACACCAATTCGGCCATGGGCGCCATACCGCGGTTGCTCGATATCGGCGTAAAACCGGATATTCTGGCAGGCAACATTATCGGTGTCGTTGCCCAGCGCCTGGTGAGAAAACTCTGTGATGCCTGCAAGGAACCGTTCCAGATGAGTGACCTGGAGCGCAACCTGCTTGGCCTGAAAACTTCGGACCGTCACCAGACGATCTACCAGGCAACAGGTTGTACCCAGTGTGAAGGACAGGGATACCGGGGACGCGTGGCCCTGCTCGAAGTCTTGAATTTTGATTCCGATATGGACGAGATCATCGCCCGTCACGGCACCCAGCGCGAACTCATGCGTGCGGCATTATCAAAAGGTTTCAAGCCGCTGGCGGATGCCGGTGCCAGGCGCGTTCTGGACGGTGCAACAAGCCTGGAAGAAGTGTCGCGTGTCGTCGATCTGACCAGCCGGATCAAGCAGACCTGAGATCACGATGGAAGTCTTTCAATACAAGGCGATTGACAGTACGGGACGGTTGCATAATGGCAAGGTCGATGCCGTCAATATCGCAGACCTTGAATCACGTCTTGGACGCATGGGCCTTGACCTTGTCAATTACAAGGATCTGGGTAGCAGTGGTCCGAAAATAACCGGTACTGGTGTAACCCGTCGCGATCTCATTACCTTCTGTTTTCATATTGAGCAGACCAGCCGGGCCGGTGTACCGATACTCGACAGTCTCGAGGATCTGCGGGACAGTGTTGATAACCCACGCATGCGTGAAGTCATAGCCGCCATGATCGAATCCATTGAAGGTGGCAGGACACTGTCTGAAGCCATGCGGGATTACCCGGCTGTTTTCGACAAGATATTCTCCAGCCTGGTGAGGGCCGGCGAACAGTCGGGCGAGCTTTCGCAGGTTTTCTACAATATAGGGGAGAACCTGAAATGGCAGGATGAACAGGTTTCACAGGTCAAACGCCTGTTAATGTACCCGATTTTCGTCGGAACCGTTGTGCTTGGCGTGGTTTTTTTCCTGATGATGTACCTGGTGCCGGAATTGTTACGTTTCGTCACAACCATGGGCCAGGAACTGCCGGCCCATACAAGGGCACTGATCATGGTATCCAATGTATTCGTTGATTACTGGTATATCATAGTTTTCGCGCCACTTGTCCTGATCGTCGGACTGATTATTGCAGCGAGAACGAGTGATGAAATGCGTTACAGGGTCGACAAAATGAAGCTGGCTGTACCCGTTGTCGGTCCGATATTGAAAAAGATTATCCTCACGCGTCTTTCGAGTTTTTTCGCCATCATGTATGCCTCGGGAATTACGATCATCGATTGTATCCGCACGGGAGAGGAGATTGTCGGCAACAAGGTGATAGAGGAAGCGATGCATGAAGTCGGCCAGCAGATTGCCGACGGCGCCACGCTGAGCAGGAGTTTTGAAAAAACCGGGCTTTTCCCGCCGCTGGTATTGCGCATGATCCGGGTGGGGGAGAATACCGGCGCACTGGAAAGTTCATTGTTGAATATCAGCTATTTCTATAACCGCGACGTCAAGGAATCCATGGACAAGTTGCAATCAATGATAGAACCGGCCATGACATTGATATTGGGTACTATTATTGGCTGGGTAATGTTTTCTGTATTGGGGCCGATTTATGACCTTATTACCAAAGTCGATATTTGATACACCCAGGCGGGCGGTCTATCTCAGTAATGACAAGCTGACCGTCTACCACTGGAAAGACGGCAAGCTCGGCAGTTCCTATTTGTTTGACGACTCCGAGGACGGCCGGCGGTATTTCGACAGGTACCTGAAAGAGTCTCCCAAACTGACTACCTACATGCTGGTGGACGTCGTTGAAGAGGAATTCAGACAGGACAAGGTGCCGCATGTTACGGGCTCCGATCACAAGTCGGTGATTGAACGGAAGAAAAACCGTATGTTTCGGGATACGCCGTATTTTCATGCAGAAGTGCAGGGACGCGAGGAAGAGGGCCGCAAGGATGATCGCGTCCTTTTTATGGCATTGACCAATCCGGATATTATCGAGCCCTGGATCAGGCTCCTCGATGATAACAAGGTGCCACTTGCCGGAATCTATTCCCTGCCGCAGGTTACCCGCATTATCCTGAAAAATCTTGAAAAGCCTCCTTCAGATCACCAGTTGCTGGTCAGCCTGCAGAGTATCAGTGGACTACGGCAAACTTTCTTCCAGAAAGGGAAAATGAAAATCAGCCGCCTGGTCGGTTTGCCCCGATACGGCACGGAACCCTATGCACCGATAATCAACGAGGAAGTGGAACTGATTCAGCGATACCTGAACAGTCTCCGATTGATTGATACCGACAATCCCCTGGATATTTATTATCTCGGGGACAGGACACTGCTTGATGAACTGGACAGAATTCAGACTGACAGTCAATCCATGCGTCATCACCGGGTGGACCTTGCAGAGTACTGCCGCCGGGAGGGTATTGATACGGAAATAACCAATCCGTTCAGCGACCATGTTTTTGTCTATCATCTTCTTAAAAAGAAGCCGAAGAATACCTATGCCGTTGAGCATGAGCGAAGGTATTTCAAGTTGAAAGCCGCAAGACAGTTCATGTATGCGGCCAGTGCTTTCATGTTTATCGCCGGTTTTGTCTGGAGTGGCCTGAATTTGATGGAAGGATTGTTAAATAAGCAGAAAAGTATTGTTGCCGAGAAAAAAAC
>DATIPP010000010.1:0-2938 GCA_035471825.1 Gammaproteobacteria bacterium | reverse complement strand
GCTTTTGTAAAGCAGGGCAAAAGCCGGATCGCATTGCTGGGGCAGTGACTTGCCCGAAAGCCATACCGAGCGAATATCCTCCAGCAGATAGATACGATTGCCGGTTTTCATCCGTGCCTGCAATTCAAAACACTGCAATTCGGGATCTTTCTGCGGTGTATAATTTTCCAGGTAGGTTTCCCACTGTCCGGTTTTTGCGAGATGACGCAACCACCGGGTCCGCAATGTATCGATCAGGGGGAAATCGTTATTCTCCCTGATGAAGGCCTGGATCTCACCGGGTTTTACCTTGTATAAACGCGGGCTGAGATAGTTGTAGCGCAGATAGGGATAGAGGGGATAATCCTGCAGTTGATCTGCCATTGCCAGAAAGGCGGTCACCCGGCCGTCCTGTAATGCCTTTTTTGCGTTCTCGTAGAGTTTCCGTTGTTCCTCCAGCGTCAAGGCGTTGACTGACTGGACAAAGGCAACGAGCCCCAGCACGAAGAGAATGCGTAATACCGTTAACACGCGATAGTTCATAATATTCTGATAATAATAGTCCCGCGTTGAGTTGCCGCGCTGCCGGCCGGCAACAATTTTCCTTATTTTATCTTTATATACGCCCCATTTATATATTCTCTGTACAATACTTTCCATGAAAAAACAGTAACCCGCAAGGAAAAGTCTGGTCGAATGAATGGGGGAGATCAATATCAATGGAATTGATTGTGAGCTATTTGGCAGTGGGGATTATTGCCGGGATCATCGCAGGTCTGCTGGGGCTGGGCGGCGGGATCGTCATCGTCCCTGCACTGCTGTTTCTCTTTATCAGGCAGGGTTTTCCGGATGATATCCTGATGCACCTTGCTGTCGCCACTTCCCTGGCGACAATCGTGGTGACATCGCTTACCTCGGCCTGGACTCACCACCGCCACAGGGCCGTGTTATGGAACAGCGTCAAGTTGCTGGTTCCCGGCATTATCCTCGGCAGCCTGCTGGGCGCCGTGATTGCCGATCTTCTGCCGAGTGATAACCTGCGGATTGCTTTCGGCATATTCGAGTGCCTCGTCGCCGTCCAGATCGGGTTCGGATTCAGGCCGTCACCGCACCGGGACCTGCCCGGCAGTCCGGGTATGTTTGCTGCAGGCAGCGGCATTGGTACTCTTTCTACAATACTCGGGATTGGCGGTGGCACTCTGACTGTGCCATTTTTACTCTGGTGTAATGTCAATATCCGCAACGCCGTTGCGACGTCCGCTGCCTGTGGTTTTCCGATCGCGCTGGCCGGTTCCATTGCAATGATTGTTACCGGCTGGGACCGTCCGGAACTGCCGGCAGGCAGTACGGGTTACGTTTACTGGCCCGCAGCGCTGTCGATACTCGCGGCAAGTGCCCTGGCGGCGCCGCTTGGGGCGAGGCTGGCGCATAAATTACCGCTTCAAACTTTGAAGCGGATATTTGCGGTGGTACTGGCCATCATCGGGCTGAGAATGCTGTTTTAGGGGGTTGATGTTTGCCGTGTTACAGTTCCTGGATACAAGCGGCAGTGAATATCTGGACGTGGAACTGGTCGACAGGGAAAAGCAGGCGACCGGGCGTAAAAAACATATCCGCTGCCGTTCCTGTCATGCTCCGGTTACGGACGAATCGGAACGGGTCACGGTTGCCGGCAAACATGTCTACGTTCGCGCCAATCCCGCCGGGATTGAATACGAATTCGGTTGTTTCCGTGCCGCGGAAGGTTGCACTGCTTTTGGTAATGCTACCGCGGAATATACCTGGTTTCCGGGTTATCGCTGGCAGGTCTCCGTCTGCCGGCAATGCGGCATTCATCTTGGCTGGTTGTTTTCGGGGCAGGATCGGTTTTTCGGCTTGATTCTCTCTCAGTTACAGCAGGAAAACTGATCACCTGCCTGTTGGGAAAATTAACCTGATCACATTGTCACGGGAGAATATCTATCCATGGTCTTTCAGGACACACTGACGATCAGCACAAAGGGACGTGAGACAATCGAAATCAGTCAACAGGTTGATCGCATCGTTACCGATGCAGGCGTGCGTTCCGGCCTTTGCCATGTCTTTATCCAGCACACCAGTGCCTCGTTAATATTGTGCGAAAATGCAGACCCGCTTGTGCGTGCCGACCTGGAAAGATTCATGTCCGCACTGGTGAAAGATGGTGATCCCATGTTTCAACACACCACTGAAGGGGACGATGACATGCCCGCGCATATACGCAATATTCTGACCACCAGTAGCCTGACCCTGCCGGTCAGCAAGGGACGTTGCGCACTTGGCACCTGGCAGGGGATTTATCTTTGGGAACACCGTTACCGGGGCCACAGCCGGCGCGTGGTTGTGACCGTTTATGGCGATGACTGATGGCAAAGGCAATCTGGAATAACGCAATTCTTGCAGAGAGCGATCAATACGAAGTGGTCGAGGGAAATATCTATTTCCCACCCGATTCCATTAACCCGGAATATTTCAGTCCAAGTGATCATCACTCGCATTGCTCCTGGAAGGGCGAGGCCAGTTATTATGATATTGTCGTCAATGGCAGGAAGAACAGAAACGCCGCCTGGTACTATCCCGAACCGAACAAGGCTGCCGCAGGTATAAAAGACCACATCGCTTTCTGGCATGGCGTGGAAGTGATTGCGGACTGAATAATTAATCGTGGCTTGCTGCCACTTTTTCCATTCGCTCCTGCCTGCGTTTCAGTTCGGCATCCACTTCAGCCTGGTTCCATTCCTCGGTGAACTCCGGCCAGCCCTGGCAATGTTTTTGTACCAGGCTGTAAATCATGTCGATATGGGCCGGTTGATCGTTTAATGCCGGTATATATGTGAACTCCTCGCCCCCGGAAGTCAGAAAAAGCGCCCGGTATTGAATGTTGATCTCTTCCAGTGTTTCCAGGCAATCAGACGAAAATCCGGGACAGATAACGCTGACG
>DATIPP010000009.1:0-15637 GCA_035471825.1 Gammaproteobacteria bacterium | reverse complement strand
GCGCGCCTGCAATCACGATTTGGCTGGCGTCTCGGCCGGCTGCAACACCCGGGCATGAGAAAAAGTTATCCCATCCGGCGACTCGTGGCACACGAACAAATCCGTGACCGCCTGGTCGTCCTCGGCAATTCCGCACATACCGTTCACCCCAATTCCGCGCAGGGACTCAATCTCTGCCTGCGGGATGTCGCGGAACTTGCCGGATTAATAAACGGGGCGGCACAACAACAGCAGGACCCGGGGGACAATTCGCTGTTATCGGCCTATCTCGAATCCCGGCAGGCTGATCAACAACGCACGCTGCGCTTCACCGATGAACTTGCCGGGCTTTTTTATAACCGGTTACCGCACAAGATACTGTTGCGTGATACGGCGATGTTATTGACGGACGTCATGCCACCACTGAAACGGGCACTGGTTGAAAGAATGACAGGCCTGTATGGTAGTCAGCCCGCCCTGGTCAGGGAGGATTTATGACAGATAACGGCACAACAGATGCCGATGTGATCATCGTTGGTGGCGGACTGATGGGCTGTGTCATGGCGGGCCTGCTGGCCAGGGAGAATATCAGCAGTATCGTTATCGAGGCTCGAGAACAATCAACAAAAAATACTGCCGGTGATCCACGGGCGCTGGCTATCACCCCGGCGTCCCGGCATATCCTGCAGGCCGCGGAATTCTGGAATGCGATTCCGGCCGACTCGATCGGTCGCTTCCGGGAAATGCAGGTGTGGGATGAGGGCGGCAGTGGTTCAATCCATTTTGCGGCTGCTGATCTCTGCCAACCCACGCTGGGTTACATCATTCAGCAGGACATCCTCGCACAGTCGCTGCATAACCGGTTGCAAAGTGTCAGCAACGTGAAATGGTATCAACCGGCCACGGTGTCGGCATTATCGATTAACCACGCGACCGCCGGTATCCGGTTACATGATTCCCGGAGGTTGTCTGCAAAACTTGTGATCGCGGCGGACGGAGGCCGGTCGGCAATGCGTGATCTCGCGGGCATCGAATACAGGAGGCATGATTACCACCAGACCGCCGTTGCCTGCCTGGTGGAAACGGAACGCCCGCACCGGGATACCGCCCGCCAGCGTTTTCTCTCAACCGGACCGCTGGCTTTTCTACCGCTCCCCGGACCGCATCATTGCGGTATTGTCTGGTCAACGTCTCCGGAACACGCCGCTGAACTGGTTGCCATGTCGGAGCAACACTTCAATTCGGCTCTTGCCGCTGCTTTTGATTACCGGCTCGGCGACATCCTGTCGAGCGAGCGGCGTGTCGCCTATCCATTGCAACATGCGCAGGCTGCCAGTTATTGTAAACCACGTTTTGCATTGATCGGTGACGCGGCCCATACCGTTCATCCACTTGCCGGGCAGGGCGCCAATCTCGGATTGCTGGACGCCGCGACATTAACGGAGGTCCTGGTGTCGGCTGGTAACGCGAACAGGGATATCGGGTTGTACCCGGTGTTACGGCGGTATGAGCGCTGGCGACGCGGGGAAAACCTGATCATGATGAAGTTATTACAGGGCTTCAAACTGTTGTTCGAAAACCGCTCCCATGCTGTCATGTTCGCCCGCAACCGCGGGCTGGATATAATGGATGTAATGACACCGGTAAAAAATACCATCATGCGCCGGGCGATGGGCCTGGAAGGGGACCTCCCGGTCTATGCGCGGCAACATACAGCGTGTACCGGTTAGAGCTTATATTCCTCCAGCTCCATTACATATCGTCCTTCCTTGAGAAACTCACTGTCCGAAGTTTCGCTGCGTTCGGACTTTACCAGGCCGACGTCCGGTGCATACCAGCGGACTGTTTCCACTTGTATTATGGCATTGCTGTTACCGCGATTGACCTTGACGGTGGTTTCACCCGTGCCGCGTACACGCAGGCAATCACGCCAGTTTCCCGCAGGGACGGTAACGGAATCCGCCAGGCTTTCGATAACGTAATCCAGCCTGACCACGGGTTGCTGCAGGTACAGGCGATCGCGCATTTCGAAGGTCTTGCTTTCGATCAATTTCACATCACTGACTGTTTGCCAGTGATTGCCAGGGTCGATCGGGAACGGCAAAATAGTCACCGGCTGTTTGTAGACCCGTGGTTGAAGCTGTTCCCCGGCCTGCTCGCCAATGCGTTGTATCCCGTTACCGGAACGCCGGTAATAATACCTGTTGCCGCTGGCCGTCTGGCGGACAAAAGCTGTCTCGTTATCCATCACGACGTGTCCGATGTTGGCAACGATATAATGTTGATGAAGTGTCTTGTCGAGTTTTTGGATGCTTGTCCGGTATTTCCACTGACCTGTGTCGGAAAGGGGAAAATAGTCTTTCTGCGTCTTCTCGCAACCGACGGAAAGCACGGTGATCGCAAGCAGTAACAGGACATGATATGACCGTTCAAGGGGAGTCATGGTAGAGTCGCCGGCGGAAAGTTCGTATTCGGATTATTAATAGATTAAATGAGCGAAGATAAAAATACAGCACCAACACATTTCATCCGCCAAATCATTGCCGGGGACAGGAACAGCAACAGGCATGGCGGCCGGGTGCATACGAGGTTTCCGCCGGAGCCCAATGGTTATCTGCATATCGGCCATGCCAAGTCCATCTGTCTCAATTTTGGTATTGCGGCAGAAAACAACGGGCTTTGCAACCTGCGTTTCGATGATACCAACCCGGAAAAGGAAGACGTGGAATACATCAACGCCATCCAGGAAGACATACACTGGCTGGGTTTCGACTGGGATGATCGCCTGTATTATGCCTCCGATTATTTTGAGCAGTTGTACGAATATGCGGTGCAGTTAATCAGGGATGGCAAGGCCTATGTCGATAGCCTGAGCACGGAGCAAATGCGGGAATACCGCGGGACACTGAAGAAACCGGGACGGGAATCACCCGACCGCAACCGAGGCATCGAGGAAAACCTGGATCTGTTTGCTCGCATGCGGGCCGGCGAGTTCGAGGAAGGAAAGTATGTACTGCGGGCAAAAATCGATATGGCTTCGCCAAACATTAACATGCGTGATCCGACCATCTACCGGATCCGGAAAGTGCGGCATCACCGCACAGGTGACAGCTGGTTTATCTATCCCATGTACGACTACACGCATTGTATCTCCGATGCGCTGGAAGGTATCACGCACTCGCTTTGCACGCTGGAATTCCAGGACCATCGTCCCCTGTATGACTGGTTCCTGGATCAACTCCCCGTGCCATCGCATCCGCAACAGATCGAGTTTGCACGGTTAAATATGAACTATACCGTCACCAGCAAGAGGAAACTGAACGAACTGGTGAAAGATGGTCACGTTGCCGGCTGGGACGATCCGAGGATGCCCACAATCATCGGCATGCGCCGGCGTGGTTATTCACCCGAGTCCGTGCGTGATTTTTGTGAGCGCATCGGTGTTACCAAGAACGATACCGTAATTGACATGTCCGTGCTGGAAAACTGCGTGCGTGAACACCTGGACAGGACAACGCGCCGCGTGCTGGCCGTCCTGCGGCCGTTGAAGGTTGTGATCACCAATTATCCCAAAGGGGAAAGCGAGGCACTGGATGCACCCTATCACCCGAACGATCCGCAAATGGGTAGCCGTAAACTGATCTTCACGCGCGAGATTTATATCGAGCAGTCAGATTTCATGGAGGATCCACCAAAAAAATTCTTTCGTCTCGGGCCTGGCCGCGAAGTACGGCTGCGATATGCCTATTTCATTACCTGCAACGAGGTAATCAAAAATGAAAGGGGTGAGGTAACTGAACTGCACTGCACTTATGATCCGGCAACGAAGGGTGGCAATGCACCAGACGGTCGCAAGGTGAAAGGAACGCTGCACTGGGTCTCGGCGGAGGGTTCTCTGGATGCGGAAGTAAGATTATATGATCGACTGTTCAATGTTCCGTCACCGGACCTGGATGAAGACTGGAAAGCGGATCTGAACCCGGATTCGATCGAGGTCCTGGAACACGTCTGCATCGAGGCATCGTTGTCGAAGGCACAACCCGAGGAACGATACCAGTTCGAGCGCCAGGGTTATTTTTGTGTAGACAGGAAGGATTCAGAACCGGGGAAGCCGGTATTTAACAGGACAGTGAGTTTGCGTGATTCGTGGGCGAAGGTGAGGTGAGTCAGGAAGGAAGTTGATTCATTCATCCGTTTCAGGTTCGTTCCTGCTGTAGAAAATCTCCCGTATCTCCTTTCGCAAGCGGTTTTCGATTGAAGCACGCCTGGCCGGATCGAGATCCTTTGCAGAGATATCGAACAGATAATCATCGAGGTCAAAATCTTTCAGCATCATCTTGGTATGAAAGATATTCTCTTCATAGATATTCACATCGACCATCTGGTAATTTTTCTTTATGTCCCGGGAGATGTAATTCTGGATGGAACTGATGTCATGATCGATATAATGCTTGGTGCCGTTCGTGTCCCTGGTAAATCCCCTGACCCTGTAATCCATGGTGACTATATCGGACTCGAAACTGTGCAGCAGGAAGTTCAGGGCCTTCAGTGGCGAAATCATGCCGCAGGTACTGACATCGATATCGGCGCGAAACGTGCTGATGCCGAGATCAGGATGGTTTTCCGGATAGGTGTGGACGGTAAGGTGGCTCTTGTCGAGATGTGCCACCAGTGTTTCGGGTGCCGGGCCGGGAGATTCGGCATTGGTCACACCGGAAAGCACCGGCATTTCCTCCGAGATCAGGAGCGTCACGCTTGCGCCTAGCGGCTCGTAATCCGCCTTGGCAATATTAAGAATATTGGCCCCGATGATTTTTGCGACATCCTCCAGTATTTGCGTCAACCGGTCCGAGTTATAGGCTTCATCGATGTATTCCATATATTCAGCCAGTTGCGCCTCGGACTGGGCGTAACAGACGTCGTAGATATTGAAGCTCAGTGTCTTGGTCAGGTTATTGAAGCCATGCAGGCGGATATTCTTCTTGTCCCGTCCCATGACACTATACCCTCAGAGATGCTCCAGCGGTGGATGGTAAATCATTTGCACGGTGTTACCCTGGGGATCCTCGCAGTAGAAGCTGCGGGCACCGTCGCGATGGGTACGGGGGCTGGTCTTCATCCTGACCTCATGACGGTTGAGAAACTCGTACCATTCATCGACATGCTCCGGTTTCTGTAAAATAAAACCGATATGGTCCAGGTTTTGCGGCCTGTCGACCGAAATGTTGTCCAGACGATGCAGGGCGATGTTATCGTTGCCGGAACAGAGATAGACATTGTCCTCGTCCGGGCGCCATTCTACCTCCATGCCCAGCAGATCAACATAGAATTTCTCGCAGGCGTCGAGATCCTCGACATTGAGTGCCACGTGGTGCATACCTCGTGTGGGAGATGGTTTTTCCATGTCTTTTTAATTCAGTTTCGGGGGTGCGCACATTACACCACAGCATGGTTCTATGGAAGCCGTGATCCGGGTTTGTTCAGCCGGTCCCCGATATGGGAAAATGCGGGGAAAATACCGATAAAGTTCCCGCGACATTGAGCCAAATACCTGAAGCCCTGTTTTTCTCCAGTATCACGAGCCTGCCCCTTGTTAACCGAGGCAAGGTACGGGATATCTATGCAGTCGATGAAGACCATCTCCTTATCGTAACGACCGACCGCCTGTCGGCATTTGATGTCATCCTGCCCGACCCGGTCCCGGGGAAAGGCCTGGTTTTGACGGCGCTCTCGCTTTTCTGGTTCGCGCGTACGTCCGGTATTATCGCCAATCACCTGGCAGACATGTCACTTGAAGAAGCATTACCGGACGCCGGTGAACGTGAACAGGTCTACGGCAGGGCGCTGGTAGTAAACAGGCTCGAGCCGTTGCCGGTCGAGGCGATTGTGCGCGGCTATATCATCGGGTCGGGCTGGAAGGACTATCAGGACACGGGTTCCATTTGCGGTATCCGCCTGCCGGCAGGCCTGCTACAGGCGCAGGAACTGCCGGAACCGATTTTCACTCCCTCCAGCAAGGCGGCCGTCGGGGATCATGATGTAAACATTAATTTTGACCAAACGGTTGAACTGCTGGGCCGGGCCATGGCTGAACAGGTACGGGAGACCAGTCTCCGTATCTATCGTGAGTCCGCGGATTATGCCAGGAATTGCGGTATTATTATTGCCGACACCAAATTTGAATTCGGTACGGACGGTACCGGGAAACTGTTTCTGATTGACGAAGTACTGACGCCCGATTCGTCCCGGTTCTGGCCCGCTGAATCCTATGTCGTCGGTACCAGTCCACCCAGTTTTGACAAACAGTACGTACGTGATTACCTGGAAACGCTCGACTGGGACAAGAAGGAGCCGGGACCGCGCTTGCCTGCCGAGGTACTGAAAAATACCGCGACCAAATACCGTGAAGCACAGGAGCGATTAATAAAATCATCATGAACGAACTGGACAAGCTAAAAACAGGTTTCAGGGAGTTCCGGGAACACTATTTTGAAGACAACCCGGAACTCTATAATCATCTCGTTGACAAGGGACAAAGTCCCGGGGCCATGGTAATCGCCTGCGCTGATTCACGCGTGCATCCCGCCCAGGTATTAAAGACAGAACCCGGAGATATTTTCGTGGTGCGTAACGTCGCCAATATCGTTCCGCCCTGTGAAGATGACGGCAAATCGCACGGTACATCGGCAGCGATCGAATTCGCGGTCATGCATCTCGGGGTAAAACACATCATCATCATGGGGCACAGATTCTGCGGCGGTATAAGGAGCCTGATGGAAGGTGAGCACGAGAGTAACAAGTACCGTTTTATCGATCCCTGGATGCATATCCTGAGACCGGCCAGGGAAAGGATCCTGGCGGACATGCCGGATATGGATTTCGAAGAGCAGTGCCATGCCTGTGAACAGGCGGCAATCGGAATATCCATTGATAACCTGAAAAGTTTTCCCTGGCTTGAAAAGCGGGTGGAAGAAGGCCGGCTCGAATTGCACGGCTGGTATTTTGATTTTGAACGCGGAGAATTGCTGGAGATGAACCAGGACGATCAGTCATTCCGGGTTGTAACACTGTAATTGACGCAAGGATGCATGTTATTCCGTTAAACCAGATGACCTGTGTGCCGGCAGTAACGATGATTGATAGCATTAGGTCATATCACGCATGATCCCCCTGCACGACGATAACCCCACTGACATTACGCCGCTGATTACCTGGTTCTTCATCGGCTTATGCGTGCTGGTTTTTCTCTGGCAGGTATCACTCGGACAGGAAGGCGGGCAGGCCGCCGTCTACAGTTTCGGCGTGATCCCTGCCGTTTTGCTCGGCAAGACACAGTTACCCGAGGCGCTGGCGGTGATTCCGGCCGACCTTACGGTGTTTACCTCGATGTTCATGCACGGCGGTTTCCTGCATCTCGCCGGTAACATGCTGTACCTCTGGATATTCGGTAACAACGTAGAGGACGCCATGGGCCATGTGCGGTTCGTGATTTTCTATTTTCTCTGCGGCATTGCCGCGGTGGCCGGGCAGGTCGTGCAAAACACGGACTCCACCATCCCCATGATCGGCGCCAGCGGGGCGATATCGGGAGTGCTCGGCGCCTACCTGTTGTTGTATCCGCATGCCAGGATTCTGGTGGCAATACCGCTGGGGTTCATCATGCACATGGTTCGCCTGCCGGCAGGCTGGGTGCTCGGGTTCTGGTTCCTGATCCAGATCTTCAGTTCACTATCCGCCGATCCCGGTAGTGCGGGCGTGGCATGGTACGCACACATCGGTGGTTTCGCCGCCGGCCTGATGTTGGTGCCGGTTTTCAAGCAGCGCAATGTGAAATTGTTTCATCGGGCCCGCAGTTCGGGTCGCTGGCATGAAAGACTTTAACATCGTCAATGCCGCCCAATCGGGCCGGCATCCTCGCTCAGTTTTTTGACCAGTAACTCGCGCGCCTCGCCGTCAACAATATTCTGCATCGCCTCGTTGAAGGCCCTGACCTTTTTGTCGTGCACCTCCAGCAGTTTTTCCAGTTGCAGGTTCTCGGCAATGCTGGGTTCGCCGCCTTCCTTGTATTTCTTATCGATCTCCTGCAGGAAAGTAAAATAGGCGTTCTTGCTTACGCCCATCTCCCGGTACGCTTTCCATGCCCGTTGTGCTTCTGCCGGCAGTTTCTTTTCGGACATGTCTGTCAATGTTGATGATGTTGGATAATGAAGGGAGTAACACCGATTAGACGCTTGTGTCTAATCAGTGTCTGAATCGGGAAACTGGAAATGGCCGATCAGGCGGCCTGTTCCATCTCCGGTGAATACTGCCCGAGACAGGCCAGGCCGTTGCATTTTTCACGGTGCAGTAACGCCGTTTGTGCCGCCTTGACGTTTTCTGTCTTGCCGGCCCAGGTCTTGAGACAGGGCTCCTGCAGTGCGCGGCCGTAGGAAAAACTTAACGGCCAGGGCAGGTTGTCATAGGAGGCGTTCATTGCATTCAGGTGCGCGGTTGCCAGTTCGGCACTCTGGCCGCCGGAAAGGAAGACGATGCCGGGCAATGCGGCCGGTACATTGTTCAGGAGGCAACGCACCGTCTGGTCAGCCACTTCCTGGACGCCGGCCTGTTCGGGACATTGTTTGCCGGAGATGACCATGTTGGTTTTCAGAATGGTATGTTCCATGGTGACGCGTTGATCTTTCAATTGATTGAACACGGCACGTAATGTCGATTCGGTTACCTCGTAGCAGCGTTCGATCGTGTTGTCCGCGTCCATCAATACCTCCGGTTCGACCATCGGCACGATACCGGCCTCCTGGCAAAGACCGGCGTAACGCGCGAGCGCATGGGCGTTGGCCTCGATACAACCGCATGTGGGGATATTGTCACCGATCGTGATCACCGCCCGCCATTTCGCAAAGCGTGCACCGAGCTCCCGGTACTCGGCCAGGCGTTCGCGCAGACCGTCCAGGCCCTCGGTCACCTTTTCCCCCTCGTGGCCGGCCAGTGGCTTGGCGCCGGCATCGACCTTGATGCCGGGCATGATGCCCTGCTTGACCAGCGCCTCTGTGAAAGGAGTACCGTCGGCGGTCGACTGGCGAATGGTTTCATCAAACAGGATCATGCCGCTGATGTATTCCGCGCCGCCGGGATTTGTGATCAACAGATCACGATAGGCGCGCCGGTTCTCCTCGGTCGATTCCAGGTTTATAGCATCGAAGCGCTTTTTAATCGTGGGAAAGCTTTCGTCGATTGCCAGAATACCCTTGCCTTTTGCGACCATGGCCGCGGCGGTCTTTTCCATTTCCTGTAAACTCATTGCTTCGCCTCTTCTTTTTGGTTGCGGAATTGGTGATCTATCGAGTATATAAATCAGGTTTGGCAATAGCAATCTGGGTCCGGGCCCGGCCTAGAGTGTGTGCTCCAGTGCCTCGCCTACCTTGAGGATTTTCATATTGTTGGTTCCGCCCCGTTTGCCGCGTAAATCTCCCTTGGTGATGATGACGTAATCGCCGTCCTGCACCAGTTTTCTGGTAATCAGTTCGTCGATAATCTCCTTGTTGGCTTCCAGCGGGTCAGTATGAGTGATGTCAAACGAGACCGGGTAAACGCCGCGATAGATGGTGACGCGGCGCCGGGTCTGTTCGTGCCGTGTAAACGCGAATATCGGGATGCCGGAACTGATGCGTGACATCCACACGCAGGTTGAGCCGGTTTCCGTCAGTGCGGCAATCGCCCTGGCATTGATATGGTTTGCGGCATACATAGTGGCCATGGCAATCCCTTCATCAATAGACTGGAACTGTTGATTGATGCGGTGATCGGATGTAGTCAGTATCCGTTGCTTCTCGGCTTCTTCGCAGATACGCGACATGGCTTCCACCGCCTTTTCCGGGTGGCGACCGATGCTCGTTTCGGCCGAGAGCATAACCGCATCGGTCCCGTCCAGCACGGCATTGGCCACGTCGAAAACCTCGGCGCGGGTCGGCATTTGATGCTCGATCATGGTTTCCATCATTTGCGTTGCCGTAATCGCGCCCCGGTCCATGTCGCGCGCCATTTTTATCAACCGTTTCTGTACCGGCGGCAATGCCGCATCACCGATTTCCACGCCCAGGTCGCCACGCGCAATCATGATGAGATCCGAGGCCTCGATGATCGCCTCGATGTTGTCCAGTGCCTCGATGCGTTCGATCTTGGCTATGATCCTGGCGTCACTGCCCATTGTTTTGAGCATCTTGCGCGCATCGAGAATGTCGTTGGCACCGCGGGCAAATGATATGGCAATGAAATCAACACCGATTTTGACGGCGTGTTCCAGATCAACGCGGTCCTTGTCGGTCAACGCTCTCGCAGACAGGCCGCCGCCCTTGAGATTTATGCCCTTGCTGTCGGAGAGTTCGCCGCCCGTGATAACCTCACAACTGACTTCGTGTTCCTCGACCTTTTTCACCAGCAACGTGATACGGCCGTCATCAACCAGCAGCATGTCACCCTCTCTTACGTCCCGCGGCAGATCCTTGTAACTGACACCGACTTGATATTCATCACCGGCATTGGCATCCAGGTCTGTGTCGATGGTAAAAGTGGAACCTTCACGCAGGTTGACCTTACCCTTGCTGAAATGCTCGATGCGTATTTTCGGCCCCTGCAGGTCGGCAATAATGCCCGCTGCCCGCTTGTGTTTCAGGGACAGTTTGCGAACATCCTTTACCCGTTGTTCGTGGTGTGCGTGTGTCTGGTGGGAATAGTTAAGTCGGAATACATCGGTCCCGGCCATAAACAGTTTCTCGATTACCTCCGGATCTTCCGTTGCCGGTCCGAGAGTGGCGATGATTTTCGTTCTTCTCATTAAGCTTTGGGTTTTGACCTCGCGGGTTGTGATTAAAATTCGCGCGCACGCTCCAGGGCGGCCCAGGCGCGGGCGGATTCCTCAAGTATGGAAACCGCAGGCAGTTTTTTCCCTTCCAGGAATTCAAGGAATGCACCGCCGCCGGTCGAAATACAGGACACCTTTTCGGTGATGCCGAATTTGGCGATAGCGGAGAGCGTATCGCCGCCGCCGGCAATGGAGAATGCATCGCTTTTTGCAATCGCATCAGCAAGGGTTCGTGTCCCCTGGCTGAACTGCGTGATCTCGAACACTCCCAGCGGCCCGTTCCAGACGATCGTTTTCGCATTATCCAGGATGTTTGCGTAGTGTTCGGCGGTCCTGGGTCCGACATCGAGAATCAGGTCATCCTCTTCAACCTGGTTCAGGGGCCTGATTACGGCTTCGGCGTCCTCGCTCAATTCCTTGGCACAGACAACATCGACGGGCAGGGGTATTTCATTTTCGAGTTTTTTCATTTTGTCGAGCAACCGCTTCGCATCTTCCAGCAGAGCGTCCTCGCACAGGGAACTGCCGATGTTGTGACCGGCCGCCTTGAGAAAGGTATTGGCAATCCCGCCGCCGACCAGCAACCGGTCGACCTTTTCTGTCAGTGATTCCAGTATGTTCAGCTTGGTGGAAACCTTGGCACCGCCGACAATAGCGACCAGCGGCCTTTCCGGGTTTTCCAATGCCTTGCCGAGTGCCTCGAGTTCTTTCAGTAACAGCGGTCCGGCACAGGAGACCGGTGCGTACTTGGCGACACCATAGGTCGAGGCCTGGGCACGATGGGCGGTACCGAAGGCGTCGTTGACATAAATATTGCAGAGTGAAGCCATGCGCCGTGAGAGTTCATCATCGTTGGCTTTCTCGCCGACCTCGAAGCGTACGTTTTCACACAAAACGACAGGATGGCTGTCTAGGTCAACGCCATCGAGCCAGTTTTTGACCAGCGGCACTTCCTGTCCCAGCAGTTCGGACAATCGTTTTGCTACCGGTGCCAGCGAGTAGCGGTCGTCGTAGTGACCTTCCTCGGGTCTGCCGAGATGCGAAGTGATCATGATCCTCGCCCCAGCATCCAGCAGGTTGCGCAATGTCGGCAGACTGGCTCGAATCCGGGTATCGTCTTCCACCTGCCCGTCCCTGACGGGCACGTTGTAATCTTCACGGACAAAGACGTCCTTGCCGCTCAGGTCCAGGTCGGAGATTTTAACGAGATTGGACACGGGCGATATATTATCCGTCAGGCCTGCATCAGGGCGATGGTGGTATCCAGCATGCGGTTGGAGAAGCCCCACTCGTTGTCATACCAGGCCACCACCTTGGCGAGTGTGCCGTCGATGACCTTCGTCAGCGAGGCATCATAGGTTGATGAAGCCGGGTCGTGATTGAAATCGATCGAAACCAGTGGCGCATCATTATAAGCCAGTATGCCTTTAAGGTTACCGTCGGCGGCGGCGCGCATGATTGAATCTATCTCGTCGATCGAGGTTTCCCGCTGCGCCAGGAATGTCAGGTCCACCATGGAAACATTGATAGTCGGCACGCGTACCGCGTATCCGTCCAGCTTGCCGTTCAATTCCGGCAGAACCAGCCCAACGGCCGCGGCGGCACCGGTCTTGGTCGGTATCATCGACATGGTCGCCGATCGCGCCCGGCGCAGGTCGGAATGATAGACATCCGTCAATACCTGGTCGTTGGTGTAGGAATGCACGGTCGTCATGATGCCGCTGACCACGCCGATGTTTTCATGCAGGACCTTTACCAGTGGCGCCAGGCAGTTGGTGGTGCAGGAGGCATTGGAAATGACCGTGTCCGATCCTTTCAGGACATCGTGGTTGACACCGTAAACCACCGTGGCATCAACGTCCTTGCCGCCCGGCGCCGAGATGATCACTTTCTTCGCCCCGCCCTTGAGATGGGCGTCGGCTTTTTCCTTGCTGGTGAAAAGCCCGGTGGATTCATGCACGACATCAACACCCAGGTTGCCCCAGGGCAATTTGGCCGGATCACGTTCGGCCAGCACCTTGATCCGGTCACTGTTGACAATCATGGCATCGTCATCAACGCTGATCTCGCCCGGAAACTTTCCATGCGCGCTGTCATAGCGGGTCAAGTGTGCATTGGTTTCAGCGTCACCGAGATCATTGATTGCCACGATCTTGATTTCATCCGTGCGGCCGGACTCGTACAGGGCGCGCAGGATATTCCGTCCAATTCTTCCATAGCCGTTGATACCGATTTTTATTGTCATTCAGTATTTCTCCAGTCAATCATTTTGATGCATTGATTCCGGTAAATATCCGTCAGTATGTTTCTTCGATCAGTTTTTCGAGTCCTGCCTCGGTTATGCCGAAATACTCGAAGACGTCCGGGCCGGGCGCGGATTCACCAAAGCGATCGATTCCCAGGACCTTGCCGTCCAGCCCGACGTATTTTACCCAGTAATCAGTCACGCCCGCTTCCACCGCGATTCGCTTGCGGCATTCAGGGGGCAGCACCTTATCACGATAGCTGGCATCCTGCGCATCAAACACCTCTGCGGACGGCATGGAAACCAGCCGGATTGATCGTCCATCCTCGTTCAGCTTGCGGACGACATTGTGCGCCAGCGCAACCTCGGACCCGGTGGCAATGATAACAATTTCGGGGGTTTCACTCCCCTCGACAAGGACGTAGGCACCGCGGCGGATGTTTTCGATTTGCCCGGCAGTGCGGGTGATATGCTTCAGTGTCTGGCGCGAGAAGAGTAAAGAAGCCGGCCCGTCCCGGTTTTCAATCGCCGCACGCCAGGCAACGGCCGTTTCCACTGTATCGCAGGGCCGCCATACCGTCATGTTGGGAATCAGTCGCAAGGATGCTGCCTGTTCGACGGCCTGGTGTGTCGGCCCGTCTTCGCCGAGTCCGATGGAGTCATGGGTCAGTACGAAGATATTGCGGGCTTTCATCAATGCCGCCATGCGCAGGGCGTTGCGTGCATAGTCGGAGAAAATCAGAAACGTTCCGCCGTATGGGACAAACCCGCCGTGCAGGGAGATGCCGTTGTTGATCGCGAACATGCCGAATTCACGTACCCCGTAATAAATGTATTTACCGCCGGGGTTGTCCGCGCTTTGCGGGGTGACCCCCGACCAGTGGGTGAGATTCGACCCCGTGAGATCCGCCGAGCCGCCGATAAGTTCGGGCAGCACCGGACCATAGACTTCCAGTGTATTCAGGGAAGCCTTGCGGGAGGCGATGTCTTCCGCCTTGTTGACGGTTTCCTGCAGGAATTTCTCGCAGGTCGACTGCCAGTTAGCGGGAAGCTCCCGGTTGAACCGGCGTTTGAACTCGCCGGCGAGTTCGGGGTGTGCCTTTTCATATTCGGCAAATTTCCGGTTCCAGTCGCCTTCCTGTTGCTTGCCGCGTTCACGTGCGTTCCATGCCCGGTAATATTCCTCCGGGATCTCGAACGGTCCGTATTGCCAGCCGATTTTCTCGCGCACCAGGGCGACCTCGTCGTCGCCCAGGGCTGCCCCGTGACAGGCGGACTTGCCCTGCTTGTTGGGTGAACCCCAGCCGATAACCGTTTTGCATTCGATAAGGCTGGGCTTGTTTTTCTGATTGCGGGCTTCTTCGATCGCCTGCCTGACGGCTTCGGGATCATGGCCGTCCACATTGCGGATAACATGCCAGCCGTAGGCCTCGAAACGTTTCGGTGTGTCATCCATGAACCAGCCGCTGACATCGCCATCGATGGAAACCTCGTTACTGTCGAAGATCGCAATCAACTTGCCGAGCTTGAGAGTGCCTGCAAGCGAGCACGCCTCGTGGGAAATGCCTTCCATCACGCAACCGTCGCCGACGGAGACGTAGGTATGATGATTGATAATGTCAAAGCCGTCGCGATTGTATTCCGCGGCCAGCACACGCTCCGCGATTGCCATGCCCACGGAATTGGCCAGCCCCTGGCCAAGTGGTCCTGTGGTGGTCTCGATGCCCGGCGTGTAGCCGAATTCGGGGTGACCCGGGGTCATGGAATGCAACTGGCGGAACTGCTTGATCTGTTCCATAGGCAGGTCGTAACCGGTGAGGTGAAGTAGTGAATACAGCAACATCGAACCGTGGCCGTTCGACATGATGAACCGGTCACGGTTAACCCAGTGCGGGTTGGCCGGATTGTGGCGCAGAAAATCATTCCACAATACTTCGGCAATGTCGGCCATCCCCATCGGGGCACCGGGGTGGCCGGAATTCGCTTTCTGCACCGCATCCATGCTCAGCGCACGGATGGCATTGGCAAGTTCACGCCTGGACAGCATCACTTTCTCCTGGATATTTCGATCGTATAAACGGAATGAACAATCCGGTCCGTCCCGGCCAGCTTCAGGTCTGGACATCAGATTAAACGGTGAATCAACACGGAAATACTCTTGTTGTTATCGAACCGATGACCAATCGAGTCCGCAATAGTCAAGCGTGGAATAACGGACGAGGGTTCATCCCAAGCCGCGTATTTTGTCCCAGCGCCGGGCTGCGGGCAAGTTACGTCCACCGCATGGTGCCGCTATTTACGCCACTTGATGGAGCAACCCTGGCTGACGATTTGATCTTCCGGTCCCTTGCCGGTTTCCGCTACCTGTTTCATGGCCTCGAACAGGTCCCGGCGGGCATCCGGTACCGGCTCCGTCTTGCTGGCATCTAGCCGGCCGCGGTATTGCAATTCCAGATCGGCATTGTAACCGAAGAAATCCGGTGTGCAGACGGCGCCGTAATCCCTGGCCACTTCCTGGCTTTCATCCATCAGGTATGGAAACGGGAAGTCGTATT
>DATIPP010000008.1:0-9572 GCA_035471825.1 Gammaproteobacteria bacterium | reverse complement strand
ACCCAGCGCGGTCAACAGGATCACGGAACTGACGCCGATGGCGATCCCAAGCAGGATAAGCCCCGTGCGTATGCGGTGCGAAGTAACTGCCGTAAATGCCAGTTTCAAGTTATCCGCGTAACGCATTTGTCAGTCCCGGTCGTCGCCGGCGATACGCCCGTCGACCATTTTCAATCGCCGTTTGGCCCGTTTACCGATATCACCGTCATGGGTGACGATGAGCAGGGTCACGTCGTCCGCATTCAGATCTTCCAGTAACTCGATTACCTGGTGTCCCGTTTTCTGATCCAGGTTACCTGTCGGTTCGTCGGCCAGAATTACCGCTGGTTGCATGATCATGGCACGCGCGATTGCAACCCGTTGACGTTCGCCGCCGGACAACTGGTCCGGGCGGTGATCCGCTCGTTTTACAAGGCCGAAATTTTCCAGTACTTTTTCAATGCGGGTCCGTCTTTCCTGCGGTTCGAGACCCGCCAGGATCAGGGGGACTTCGATATTACCTGCCGCGGTTAGCCGGGGGATAAGATGAAAGAACTGGAAAACAAAACCGATATTGTCGCGCCGGATCTTCGCCAATTCCTCGTCCAGTAAATCGGTGACATCGTTATCATTTAGTGTGTATTTGCCCTGCGTGGGCCGATCCAGCAGGGCAATGATATTCAGCAGGGTGGACTTGCCGGAACCGGAGGGGCCCATGATGGAAACGTATTCCCCCTGTCCGATGTCCAGGTCGATATCCGCGAGTGCATGGACGGTCTGGGTGCCGAGGAGAAAATCCCTGCCGATCCCCCGCAGGCTTATCATGGGCCTGTAACGGCTTCCTCGGGTTGTGCCGGAACACCGGCCTTGACACCTTCACGCCCGACGGAAAGAACAATCCTGTCTCCCACCTCCAAACCGGAAAGCACCTCGGTGTAATTCCAGTTGGCGATTCCCGGTTCGAATATCCGCTCGGATAGATAACCGGTTTTCTCGTCATAGACATAAACCCGGTATCCTTCCAGCACCGCCTCGGTGGGAATACGTACCACGTCTTCCCTGACATCCAGATAAATCTCGATGTCCGCGCTGTAACCAGGCAATAAACCTTTCAGGTCTTCGGGGTCAGTGAGTTCCACCTCGACTTCCACGGTGCGTGCCTGTTTTTCTATATCCAGGACATAAGGCGCGATTCTTCGTACCGTCCCGTTGCAACGCCGTTCCGGGAATGCATCCAGCCGGACACAGGCGGACATGCCGCGCTCAATGGGTGGCGCGTCCACTTCATCGATGGGGGCGGAAACATACAGGCAACTGGTGTCGATGAGGTCCAGTGCCGGCAGGGTCGGAATGCCGGGCGGGGAAGGAGTCACGTATTCACCCAGTTCGGCATTGACTTCGGCGATGGTCCCGCTGAAAGGCGCCTTGATAATGGTATGGTCCAGTGCGGACTGCGTGACCGCAATCTGTGCATCCTTGACCCGGCTTTGTGCACGGGCCCCGATACAGGCGGCATTCTTGGCCTCGTAATCCGTCTGTGCCTTGTCGACTTCATCATCCGAAACCAGTTTATCCTTCGATAATCGCCGCAACCTGTTCACATCGCGTTGGGCGCCGGCAGCGAGAGTGCAGGCTTCCCTTATCCTGGCATCAGCGGCGACTTTTTCGGCCTGTGCCAGTTTCAGTTTCGCCTTGATATCCTCGTTCCATAATTCAAGCAGAACATCACCGGACTCGATACTGTCACCTTCCTTTACCGGTAGACGGGCAACTTCGCCACCAATAGCCGGCGCCACCATGGAACGCCGGCAGGCCTTCACCGTGCCGACACGCGTGTTGGCGACGGTTTTCTCAACCCTGCCACGCTCAACGGCATGCAGCGTCACGACAACCGGTTCGGGACGCGTCAGGTACCATGCAAGTGCAACCACAGCGGCAACGACGAAGAGAAACCAGAAAATACGCACAAGTGTTTTACTCATGCTTGTCATTTTCGCAGAGTGGCCGGAAATAACAATAGAGGTGGTTTAATCCTTTACGGGCAACACCTGTTTAATGAGTATTGATAACCAGGACTGATTATTTCAATGCAGGAGATGAGGAAATGGGTAACATCATCTCGCTTATTTCACGGGAGCAAGCAGAAGAATTCAAAAAACGGAGTGGGTGATTCATTAATCATTGATCAGTGGCCAGTAGTTATTTGTTCATTGAAAGAAGTGCTGACCGCTACGCACGATGTCAGCAACATTGTAATGATTGGTGAAGATATCAGGATATTCCTTTTGCAACTGTTCAAGAAAAATATTGGCCTTGAAACAATGCGGGCAACCCATGGTGTAGAAATCTTCAATCGTATTACAGGAAGCTTCTTCGCCGGGACTGGTGCTTCCCGAAGGTGATGCGCAGGCCGGAAAACTCGCATTCATTGAATTGAATTGTTACCGGTGTCATTCAGTGGCTGGAGTCGAGATGCCGGGTGTCGAACTCGAGACGACGATTGAATACAAACTCGGCGGGGAGATTTCGCGCGTCAGGACCTACGGCGAACTGGTCACTTCCATCGTCAACCCGACGCATGTCGTGTCGCAAAAATATGTCAGGAGCCTGGGTGAACTGGCGGAGGCGGAGGCGGATGCCATTGAGTCACCCATGCCGGTGTTCAATGATCAGATGACGGTGTCACAATTGATCGACGTGGTGACATTCCTGAATTCGAGTTACGAGGAACACGTCCCCTACTATACCGGGCCGCCATACGGACTGGCGCCCCTTTAATCGACATCGCGTGCCGGTTCGATGTGACGCGGTGCAAGCCCCGTTAATCCCCTTATTTTCGCCAGGATTCCGGTCAGCGGGATTTCATCGATTGCAGCGGAAGTATCGATAACAACGGCCCGGTCGATCTCCGTGTCATCCAGCGGTTCCCTGTGATCGATCTGGTATTCCAGCACATCCTTGCCGGCCTCCGAGGCATCACTGCCGCTTTTTTTGCGTTTTCTGACACGTTCTCGCAAGTCCTCTTCTCCTGCCTGAAAATCCAGCACTGCAAACGGGATATTGCGGTCTTTCGCAAATCGGCGGAATTTCATACGCAATTCTTTCTGCAAAAACGTTGCATCGACAATCACGGGGTATCCGGATTCGCATATGTCCCCGGACAGTGACAACAATCGATCATAGGTTTCTGTCGTGCTTTCCTTTTTATAGATTCCCGCTTTCAACCCGGACGCGGATTTTTCGCCGACCCCGAGACCGTGCAGGCGTTTTCGCTCCACATCAGAGCGGACGCGTATGGCACCGACGCGCTCCAGTAACGGCTGCGTCAACGTCGTCTTGCCGCTGCCCGACAGGCCGTGCGTGATCAGCAACGCCACCGCCGGTGCCTTTGTATAGTGATCCGCCAGTTCCAGGTAGTGGCGGGAAAGTACTGACTTCCGGTGCCGTTCACTTGCACCCAGGTCGTCCTGGGAGAGACGGATGCAGGTCACCTTGCACCGGACCAGCGCCCGGTAGACACAATAGAAACGCAACAACCGCAACCCTTCGTAATCCCCTGTTAATTGCAGATAAGAATCAAGAAAGCGGAAAGATAACGGGGATTGTCCACGTGCATCGAGATCCATGATCAAAAATGCAATTTCGTTCATGACATCAATGAAACGGAAATCCTCTGAAAACTCGATGCAGTCGAACGGCACCGGTTTACCCTCAAACAGGGCAATATTGCCAAGGTGCAAATCACCGTGACATTCCCTGACATAACCTTCCTGTTTTCGCTCCGAAACAAACATTGCCAGTTGTTCCAGTGACTGCACGGTCCAGCTTTGCTGTTGTTCCAACTGTTCCTTGCAATCATCAAGCTGCAAGGTATCCCTGATGGCGGAAAAGTTATCCAGCACGGAACGGCGAACGGACTCGAGCGTACCAAAAGGACTGTCCTTACGTGCCATATCGGTCCATTGATGGAAGTCAGCAATCCGCCGCGCCAGATCGTCCATGTGTCCTGAAGTTAATTCGCCTTTTTCCAGCACGCTGTCGAGTTCGGCGCATTCCGGGAACTGCAACATTTTTACCGCGTATTCCAGGGGGTCATCATCTCCGTCCAGGACGGGATGATCCGGCGTTCCGGTGCTGACTGTGACATCGAGGTAAATGTCCGGGGCAAAACGCCGGTTCAGGCGCAGTTCTTCCTCGCAATAGAATTTCCGTTTTTCGAGGGTAGTGAAATCAAGAAAACCCGGGTTTACCGGTTTCTTGAATTTATAGGCATAGTGACCGGTAAGTAATATGAAAGAAATGTGCGTTTCAACGAGTTCAAACTTTTCGACCGGGTGATCGAATTCCGTGTGTTTACGGATTGCCTCGATAAGATGATAAAGCTGTTCTATGCCATTTTCTTCGGTCATCAAGAACCTGTATTACCGGGTCGGCAATTCATAGGGGGAATGACAACCGTCTGTGGAAGGCTGTCATCAATACCGGCTAAGATTCCTCATTACAACCGAGGTCAAAAGCTGCCAGCCCCTCGGTCAGGTAATCCACCAGGAGTGGATGGGCAATCAGGTAGTCTGCAGTGGTGGAGGATGCGCATTCCGCAGCATAATCAACGGCATCACTCCATTCCTCGAGCGAGTAATCGCCGCGGCCGACCCAGAAAAGCGCAACCAGTTGATACTGCTGGTCCGGTTCCATGTCCAGCACGATTGATTTGAATTCTCTGAAAGTGGAATCATCCATATGTGATGCCAGCATCTGCTGGGCCCAGTCACCGCTCGGGTTGCCCGGTTCCTCGGGAATAACCACTTCTTCCTGGGCATGGAATTCCCTGGCGAGTGCAATCAGGTGGCAAACCGTGTCACTGCTGATTTCCAGCATGTCTTTTATGTCCGTATCGGGATCGTCTTTCATAATCGTATTAAACTATCAAATCGGGTTTTATTTCAATCTCAATCTGCACACAAACGAACTCTTTCCGGCAGACGGATGATATGCAAACCTTTTTATTGAATAATTGCAATCAATTACTGATCCAGATCAACATAACAATGGTTACTGTAAACTTATTCTGTACCTGTAACCGGTTCGGGTTGATATGAAGACAAGTCGCGCATGCCGCTGGGAGCATTTCTCGCATGAAGCGGATATGGGAATCAGGGGGCACGGAGATACGCTTGAAGAGGCGTTTCGCCAGGCGGCAATGGCCATGACGGCGGTTATTTGCGACATCAAAAAAGTAAAACCACTGATACCGGTAGAGATTCAATGCGAGGCTCCGGATTACGAACTTTTGTTCGTGGACTGGTTAAATGCCCTCGTCTATCACATGGCGGTGGAGAACATGTTATTCAGCCGGTTTGATATCCGGACAGGTAAAACGACCCTCCAGGCAACGGCGTGGGGCGAAACCGTGGAAATATCACGTCATCAACCGGTAGTGGAAGTAAAAGGTGTGACATACACGGAACTCGTTGTCAGGCAAAAGTCCAATGATCACTGGATTGCACAGTGTGTCATTGATGTTTAAAGCCGATGGATACTGAACGACTAACCCCGATTTCAGATTTTTGCTGGCAAATCGAACCGTTCGGCGAGATGCGCGTGCCGGCGGTTATCTATGCCGACACGGATTTAATCCGGCAGATGGACGAAAAGGTTTACGAGCAGGTAACCAATGTTGCCATGTTGCCGGGCATTGTGACGGCCTCCTATGCCATGCCGGATGCGCATTGGGGATACGGTTTTCCTATCGGGGGTGTTGCCGCCTTTGACGCCGACGCAGGCGGCGTTGTTTCCGCCGGTGGCGTCGGCTTCGACATCTCCTGCGGCGTCAGGACCCTCCTGACCGGGCTGAAGCGCCCGGACATTGACGCCGTGCAAAAAGACCTTGCTGATACCCTGTTTCGGGAAATCCCTGCCGGTGTCGGCAGCACCGGCCGCGTCCACCTGGACGACAGGGGCATGGATGCGATGCTCTCGGGCGGCGCGAAGTGGGCTGTGGGAAACGGCTACGGATCAAGCGAAGACCTGGAACGCATCGAGGAACACGGCTGTGTGACTGATGCCGTTCCTGCCGAAGTCTCCGACCGCGCCAAGAAACGCCAGCGTAACGAGATGGGTACGCTCGGATCGGGGAACCATTATCTCGAAGTCCAGGAGGTTACTGATATTTACGATCCGGAATCCGCACAGGTTTTCGGAATCAACAACGGTGATATCGTCGTCAGCATTCATTGCGGTTCACGCGGTCTTGGACACCAGATAGGAACGGAATACCTGAAGAGCATGGCCGTCAGTGTCTCGCAATACGGCATTCACCTGCCGGACCGTGAACTTGCCTGTGCTCCTCTGGATTCCTCCATCGGGAAAAGCTACCTCGGCGCAATGTGTGCGGCGATAAACTGCGCACTTGCCAATCGACAGATTATTACACACCTGACCCGACGGGCATTCGGCAACTTTTTCCCCGAAACAAAACTGGAGCTGCTGTTCGATGTGTCGCATAACACCTGCAAGCTGGAAAATCATAAAGTGAACGGACAGGACAAGCGGATTTACATTCACCGAAAGGGTGCTACCCGTGCCTTCAGTCCCGGCCACCCGGACCTGCCCGCCGTCTTTCAGAAAACCGGGCAACCCGTGTTGATCGGCGGATCCATGGGAACGGCCTCGCACATCCTGGCAGGAAACGCGGGCAATGAAGAACTGTCTTTTTCCTCTGCCTGCCACGGCGCGGGCCGCAGCATGAGCCGGCGCCGGGCCTACAAGTCATGGAAAGGACGACAAGTCGTGGATGAACTGGCAAACCGGGGTATCATCGTGCGCAGCCCCACTTCGAGGGGCGTGGCCGAGGAAGCTCCCGGTGCCTACAAGAGTGTCGATACAGTTGTCGATGCGGCGCATAAGGCCGGGCTTGCCCGCAAGGTTGCCAGGGTCCGGCCCGTTATCTGTATAAAAGGTTAGGCGGTTATCATCCTGCCACAGGAAAGATCATTTACCATCCCGACCCAGCGCCTCCATTTTTCCGAGCCACTTTGATCGATAGGAATCGTCTTCCTGTTCGACCATCCCGATGAGGCTTTCTTTTACCGGGCTGATACCGCAGAACTTGAGGATATTCTTTTCCAGGCTTTTCAGGCTGTGCGCATGAAAATACCAGCGATAAACCAGCGCCGGCATACCCATAGTGACAACCACGCGCGCGGAAATACCGCCGAGTTGTTTTTTCCAGGTCAGCCCCTCTTCCAGTGAGCTGATAGCAAAATCGGGCCGAAGAACCTGTTCCAGGAAGCCCTTCAGGACGGCAGGCATGGTCCCCAGCCAGAGCGGATAAAACAGGACCAGGTGATTCGCCCGGCCAACAATTTTCTGGGCCTTTTTAATGCTCTCCGGCGGGTCAGCCTTTTCCCAGTCAGCCTTGCTGTGTAACAGGGGAAATTCAAGCCGTGCCACTTCAATGGTATTGACTTCATGGCCCGCATCCTCGGCACCTTTTTTATAGGCGGCGGCCAGCGCGTGACCGAAATGCTTGCCGGATGGATCAGGGTGTCCCTGGATGATTGCAATTTGTCTTGCCATAGAAATATTCCGGTTTGATTTAATTCAAAAGTTGATATTACAACAATGCTCCCTCTCCACCGGCTCTTTCCGGGCATGGAGCACTTCGCGGGTAACGGGATTTGGCCGGAAGACCGTGCAACTTTTCAGATCGAGCTTGTAGGCTGATTCATAAACCGATTGGAATTCGGAAAAATCATAATCCTCGGGGATATTGATTGTCTTGGATATGCTGTTATCGACATGTTCCTGAATAGTTGCCTGCATGCGCAGGTGAACTTCCGGCGCCAGTTCATGGGCACACACGAAAGTTTCCGCGAGAGTTTCGGCAATCCGGTGCCAGGTGTCATCGATGGTGTCATCTCTGTTACCACCGGGATCCGTATAACGATACTTGGTATTCCAGATGTATCGGGAAATGTCATCGAAAACCCGGGGGGTGGAATGTGTGTCCATGGCAAAAATTATAGTTTTTATCGGGACTATTACAAAGCGTTGCCCGGAAACAAACCGGTCGGGAAAGAAACCGTTATCGAAGCAATAAAAGCCCCTGGGGGATGAAGGTATTACCGTGCGCCCTTGCCCAGGAAGATTACGGCGGCCGTCTGGATCAGGATCAATATATCGAGGAAAAGGGTATTGTTCTTGAGGTAATAGAGATCGTATTGCAGTTTTTCCCGGGCATCACCCTTGGATGCACCATAGGGAAAACAAATCTGCGCCCAGCCTGTAATACCCGGTTTTACATGATGACGAAGTGAATAAAAAGGAATTTCGCCACTTAGTTCCCGTGTGAATTCCGGCCGTTCCGGCCGTGGTCCAACGAAACTCATGTCACCTTTCAGAACATTAAACAGCTGCGGCAGTTCATCGATACGTGTTTTCCTGATAAACCTGCCAACACGTGTCACGCGTGCATCATCCTTGCTCGCCCATACGGGATTGCCTTCCACCTCGGCATTCTCACGCATGCTCCTGAACTTGTAGATCCGGAAAGGCCGGTCATTGGCGCCGATTCTCTTCTGGCTGTAAATAACTGATCCACGAAATGAAGACTCCACCAGTATTGCCAGCATCGTCAATAACATAACGGGAGACATCAATACCAGTAACGCCAGGCTGACAGTAATATCGAAGGAACGTTTAACCAGTGACTTGATTTCACCCTGTATAAACCCATCGCAATAAATCAGGGTACTTGGATCCAGGGTATTGATACATATCTTGCCCAACTGTCGCTCAAGAAAAGAGTTCACATCGGTAACCGCTATCCCGCGCATTTTACAGTCCAGGATGGCATTGATGGGAATGGTATTGCGGCGTTCGTCCAGTGCTATGACAATTTCCCGGATATCATTATCAAATGCGATCTGCACGAGGTTTGACAGATCCTGTTTGATATCAATAATGCGGTCCTCGGCAATATGCCTTGTCCCGTTCTCTTCAATGTCCAGGTAGGACCTGATCCTGACATCAGAATTTTTATAATTATGGTTAAGACTCTCCAGTTGCTGGGCTTTTTTACCGGTACCAATGACGAGGATATTCGATTTTGGAATCCGGTTATGCCAGAAATGCCGGGCCAGTCGACAGGTAACAATACCGGAAAACGAAATAAGTACGGCAAACAGGAACTTGTCGTGATTGATGGAAAGTCCCGGTAACATGTTGTAAAGAAGAACCAACATCACGACACCCAACAAGAAGCTGAGTGAAATCCTTGTCAGCACCATCCTGGAATTGTCTTCATCGAAATTATGATACAGACCCATTGCCATCATAACGAACATCATGACGGCACAGAACAGCGCCGCACGGGGGAACATCAATGCATGATCGGGAGATATGCCGCCACCGGTACTCAAAAAAACGGATAAAAGCAGGATTAAACTTTCGGTTGTCCCCAGCAGGATTAATATTTTGGGAATATAATGTCTGAATATTCTAAACATCTGTTTTCATAACAGGGCGTATGTCTACGGCTCTCCTCCGCAGTTAAATCCCGAATGTATCTAACTTGCACTAAAATGATGCAA
>DATIPP010000007.1:0-21971 GCA_035471825.1 Gammaproteobacteria bacterium | reverse complement strand
ATCCGAGGCGATCATTGATGATCTCAAACGGCTGATTGTTCTCAAGGAAGAAGAATTGGCCACCCTGCAACAGCAGATCGCCGCAAGTGAAGCCGAGGCAGCCGCTGCAGAAGCCGAATCGATGGCTGCTGCTGAAGAGGCAATGACCGAGACACCGGCAAAACCCGCGGAAGAAACAATGATGCCGGAAGAAACCATGGAAGAAGAAGAGGCAATGGAGCCTGCAGTAACAGAGGAAATGGCCGAAGAAGAACCGGCTCCTGCTGCTGAAGTCGTCGAAGAAGAACCGGTCGCGGGAGTTTCATTGCTGGACAAGGTCAAGGGTTTTTTCTCGGGCCTTATTCCCGAATCATCACTTTCCAGCCTGGCCGGTGTGGTAAAGGGTAATCTCGCACTGGTTGGTGGCGGGTTGGGCGGACTGTTATTGCTGATCCTGGGCGGGCTCTATTTCAAGCGTCGCCAGGCTGACAAGGCGACAGAGATCCCGGCAAGTGAATTCCCGGATTTTGATGATATGGATGACACGGTCGCCGCCGATACGGAAACAGATGCCGGTGATTCAACAGATATTAATCCGGCGCTCAGCGAAAGCGGGGGTGTGGACGAGGCACCGCTATCAGAAGAAGAGGGATTCGGTGACTTTGATTTGACTGCCGAAGCCGAAGATGAAGAAAAAACACAGTTGGTAGCACCTGAACCCGCCGATGAATTTGAGGCGACTACAACCGAGAAACCCGCTGCCGCTGCGGAAGCCGAGGACGAGGAGGACCGGCTGGCGGAAGTCAACGTTTTCCTGGCCTATGAACATTTCGATCAGGCCGCTGATTTCGTCAAGGAAGCCATCGCCGAACAACCCGATAATCTCGAATTTCACAGCAAACTGCTGGAGGTCTATTACGCGGCCGGTGACAAGAAGAATTACGAGGAAGCTGCCAGGGTTCTCCATGATAAGGTCGATGGCAAGGGTGAATACTGGGACATGGCCGTTGCCATGTGGCAGGAATTGTCACCAAATCGGGCACTGTTCGAGGCTCCTGCAGCCGGAGAAGAGGAAGATGAAGCCGAATCCAGAACCGAGGGCGGAGGTATTGTTAATATCGCCGGTGATGAAGGGGTCGCCGAGTCTTCAACCGGTCTTGATTTCGATCTCGATACGACTTCCGGCACGGGCCAGGAGGAAGAAGAGCCCGTAACGGAGGATGAAGAAGCTGATGTGCTCGATGTAACGGCCGCGGTCGGTGAGGAAGATGAAGAGGACGAAGTCCTGGATCTGACTTCCGCCGAGGAAGAAGAAAGCGATGCCCTCGATTTTTCCTTCGATGAAGGCGCCGAAGAAGAAACACCATCTGAAACGGAAGAGACTGCCACGGACAGGGAGGAAGAAACCGGGGAAAGTGGTCTGGATATATCGCTTGGTGAGACCGAAGATAACGCGCTCGATTTCAGCCTGGGTGAAACCGGTGACACGACGGGAGCAGAGACGGAAGACGAAGGGATTGATACGTCACTTTCGGATTCGGAAAGTGATTCACTCGATTTTTCAATCGGCGGCGATGACGATACAGCAGGCGGTGAATCCGATCAGGAAGAGGGGCTGGATGTTTCACTGGGTGATACCGGCGAGAGCGAGGATTCCTCACTGGATTTCAGCGTGCATGCAGAGGCCGAATCAACAGCATCCGAAGATCAGGATCTCGATATCTCGCTGGGCGATACCGGTGAAAGCGACGACGATTCCTCGCTGGATCTCAGTGTTGATGAGGCAAGCAGCGCTGGCGAAGGTGGTGAGGAAGGTCTCGATATCTCGCTGGGCGATACGGGGGAAGAACCCTCGCTGGATTTCAGTGTCAGCGGGACGGAGACGGAGCAATCACAACCTTCCGGCCATGATCCGCTGGATGTTACTTCGTCTGTTTCCGGTGAGGAAGGAGAGGAAAGCGAAGACATACTGGACCTTTCAGAAAAGAAGGATGAGGACCTGCTGGACGTCACTTCCTCCGTCAGTTATGAACCGGAGGGGGATGAAGACCTGCTGGATGTGACATCCGCTACCGGCGCCGGTGTCGACAGGGATGAACTCATCGAGGTCGAAACTGACGAGGATGATTCTTCAAAATCCGGCGAGGACAGTGGCATAGATTTCGATAATGGCTCCATGGACAGGGACGCCGAAGGCGGTGACAGCGTGGAACTCGATATCTCGGTACCCGAATCGGAATCGGACGAGAGTGAAGATGAATTAACGCTGGATGTTACCGGTGGCACGGAGGGTGAAGATTCCGATACCGGCCTTGATCTTGAATTCGGTGATGAAGACGAGGAGCCGGAAAGCGGCGATACGTCGGATATCGACATGGATGCGACTATGGAAATACCCAAATCCTCGACCTCCACAGGTAATAAACTCGAACCCGAAGATACATCCGGGGCAGAGGAAGGTGCCGATTCCGGCTTCGACCTGGAGATCGACAGCGAGGAGGAAGTGGATGACGGGGAAGATCAAACAGTCTTTGTCGGCCGTTCCGCGGATACCGAGGAACAGAGCGATGAAGACGAGATCGCAACCCAGTTGGACCTGGCAAAGGCCTACATCGAACTGGGCGATACGGATAATGCCAGGACAATCCTTAACGAGATAATCTCAGTGGGGAACGATCAACAACGCCAACAGGCGGAAGAGTTATTGTCACAGGTCTGACTCTCCCTGCTTATTCCGATCAGGTTTCAGGAAATCACCCCCCGAAATACCAGGATAACCGGTGTTCCCCTTGAAATTGTCCAAATGCGTGGCAAGGGATTACAGGCACGGGTCAAAGTCGTTTGAATCATGAAAATCGCGCTTGGACTGGAATACCGCGGCGCAAATTATCTTGGTTGGCAACGGCAAAAAGACGGCCCGACAATCCAGGCCTGCGTGGAAGATGCCCTGTCAAAGGTCGCCAATACGGTGATACAGGTTCACAGCGCCGGACGCACCGATACCGGCGTGCACGCCCTGCAGCAGGTCATTCATTTCGAAACCGGCGTGGACAGGAAACCGCGGTCCTGGGTACTGGGCGGGAATGTGCACCTGCCGGTCGATATCAGCCTGATCTGGGCCCGTCCCGTTCCTGACACCTTCCACGCCCGCTTCTCCGCTACTGGTCGTACCTATCATTATTTGATCCTTAACCGGCCGTCCCGTCCCGGTCTGTATAGCGGGATGGTGACCTGGGACCACCGGTCACTGGACGAGCAAAGGATGCGGGATGCGGCCGTGTGTCTGCTGGGCGAACACGACTTCACTTCCTTTCGCGCCCTGCAATGCCAGGCAAAATCACCAGTTCGAACAGTCCGCCGTCTCGAGATACGGCGTCGCGGCGAGTTCATTATGCTGGAGATCGAGGCCAATGCCTTTCTGCATCACATGGTAAGGAATATAGCCGGTGTACTGATGGCTATTGGTGCCGGCAAGGAACGCGTGGAATGGGCCGGAGAGGTATTAAAATTGCAGGACCGGACGCGCGGTGGCGTGACGGCGCCGGCGGACGGACTCTATCTGGCGGGTGTTGACTATCCGGCTGAATATGATTTGCCCGTCCGTCATGATTCGGCATGGTTTCAGACCCGATAAATGGTACGATCTGCCTTTAAAAGTCCGGCTTGTCTCCGTGCTTGTCCAACCCGTTAATCAAGGCATATTGTTGAACGCGATCAATCCCCATCATGCTCAGTCCCGGGTAAGGATCAAGATATGCGGCATCACGCGTCCCGAGGATGCACAGCTTGCCGCTGCGCTGGGAGCCGACGCCATAGGACTGGTGTTTTATTCTGAAAGTCCAAGGCATGTGACGATAGAGCAATCGCGCGAAATAACGGCAACCCTGCCTCCTTTTGTTTGTAAAACAGGATTGTTTGTCAACCCTGAGGAAGAGGATGTCCGTGCTGTCCTGGACCAGGTAAACCTGGATCTCCTGCAGTTCCATGGCGAGGAAGACAGGCAGATGTGTGAGCGCTATTCCAAACCCTATATCAAGGCGGTTAGAATGCAAAAAAACACGGATTTGTTACAAATTGCAAAAGAGTATCAGAGTGCCGGCGCACTGCTGGTGGACACATTTGTAAAGGGCGTAAAGGGCGGAACCGGCAGGAAATTCGACTGGTCACTGATACCGGTGGATGTGGGCAAGCCCTTGATCCTTGCGGGCGGATTGACGGCGGATAACGTGGCCGATGCCGTCAGCAAGATCAGGCCCTATGGAGTCGATGTCAGTGGTGGCGTTGAATCGGACAAGGGCATCAAGGACGCAAACAAGCTGGCTGAATTTATTCAAGAGGTTCGATATGCAGAAAACCAGTACCGCTGAGTCAGTGAAAGAACCGGGCATGAAACTGCCGGATGCAAAAGGCCATTTCGGCCCCTACGGCGGACGTTTTGTTGCCGAGACACTGATGGGTCCCTTGCAGGAACTGACCGAGGCCTACGAAAAATACCTGGACGAACCGGAATTTCTCGCGGAACTCAACTACGAGCTACACCATTATGTCGGACGTCCGTCACCGCTTTACCATGCAGAACGTCTGTCCGTAAAACTGGGTGGTGCCCAGGTCTACCTGAAGCGGGAGGATCTCAACCATACCGGCGCCCACAAGGTGAACAACACGGTTGGCCAGGCATTGCTCGCGAAACGCATGGGCAAGACACGAATAATCGCCGAAACTGGTGCCGGGCAGCATGGCGTCGCAACTGCCACTGTAGCCGCGCGCCTGGGACTGGAATGTGTGGTCTACATGGGTTCCGAAGACATAAAGCGGCAATCCACCAATGTCTTTCGTATGAAACTTCTGGGCGCCGAGGTTGTGCCGGTCGAAGCCGGTTCAAAAACACTCAAGGATGCTTTGAATGAGGCCATGCGCGACTGGGTAACCAATGTCGATGATACTTTTTATATCATCGGCACGGTCGCGGGTCCGCATCCCTATCCGGCCATGGTCCGGGATTTCCAGTCCGTCATAGGTCGGGAAGCAAGGGAGCAATGCCTGGAAATGACCGGGCGTTTCCCGGATGCCCTGGTGGCCTGTGTCGGGGGCGGTTCAAACGCCATTGGCCTGTTCTATCCTTTTATCGAGGACAAGGAAGTGGCCATGTATGGTGTCGAGGCCGGCGGCGAGGGACTGGAGACCGGCCATCATGCGGCACCGCTGTGTGCGGGCAACCCCGGCGTATTGCACGGAAACCGGACTTACCTGATGGAAGACAAAAACGGCCAGATTATTGAGACGCACTCGGTGTCAGCCGGACTGGATTATCCGGGCGTCGGACCGGAACATGCCTGGCTCAAGGACTCCGGCCGGGCCACTTACGTTGCGATAAATGACAGTGAAGCATTGTCGGCTTTCCACGATCTCACGCGTACGGAAGGCATCATGCCGGCACTGGAATCCAGCCATGCACTGGCCTATACCGCAAAACTGGCGCCGACAATGAAACAGGATGAGATTATAATCGTTAACCTGTCCGGCCGCGGAGACAAGGACATTCAAACCGTCGCCGAGTACGAAGGTATTACACTCCAGGACCGCAACGATGAATAATCGGGAAAGACTGATCGACCTGATAACCACGAATGAACTGGACAGGGTTGAGGTGGCGGAGATGTTGAAAGTCAAGCTCGAGACAGTCGATCACTGGCTATTATCCATGGAATCACATCATCATGAGGATGTCCCGGATATGGCCATCGAATTACTGGAGTTAAAACTCGGGCAAAAAACCACGGAATAATCCTGCACCGGGGTTTCGATTCTTTTCCCGTTCTGATCCGGATAGTGTCTTTGTTGACTTGTCGGGCAGGTTTGTCAATCAGGAATTGCCGTCAGGCAGAGGAATAAAAAGTATCTATGAGTCGTATTACAGATTGTTTCAATGCACTTCAGGAAAATAATAAAAAAGCACTGATCCCGTTCATCACTGCGGGCGATCCGGATCCCGGCACGACTGTTCCCTTGCTCAAAACGCTGGTGGAAAACGGCGCCAATATTATCGAACTGGGCATTCCTTTTTCCGATCCCATGGCGGACGGCCCGGTGATCCAGCGTTCCAGCGAGCGTGCCCTGAAACACGGCGTGGGCCTGTCCGACGTGCTCGATATGGTCGCCGAATTCCGGCAGTCGGATACGGCAACACCGGTTATCCTGATGGGATACCTCAATCCCGTGGAAATCATGGGCTATGCCGGGTTTGCCAAACGTGCCCACGAGGCGGGCGTTGATGGTGTATTGCTCGTCGATATGCCCCCCGAAGAGGCAGATGACCTCCAGGCGGAACTTGGCCGCCATGGCCTGGACCAGGTATTTCTCCTGTCGCCGACAACGAGCGATGAACGACTGGCGGTGATCTGCTCCAAGGCCAGCGGGTTTCTGTATTATGTGTCACTGAAGGGCGTCACCGGCAGTAATCGGCTTGATGTGGGGGAAGTATCTGACAAAATCCGTCATATCCGCAGCCTGTCACAATTACCGGTCGGCGTCGGCTTTGGCATCAAGGATGAAAAGACGGCCCGGGAAGTAGCCGCATTCAGTGACGCCGTGATAATCGGCAGTGCGCTCGTGGAGCGGATCAGTAATTGCGGCGAGGGACGTGATAAATTGCTCCGGGAGATCGGAAGCTTCCTGTCCGGATTACGTACGGCCATGGACGCAGCCTGAACACGAACCAATCATTAACCCGATAACAGATATACATGAGCTGGTTCAGAAAACTGATTCCATCCCGAATCCAGACCAACGGCACATCGCGGAGGACCGTACCGGAAGGCGTCTGGACCAAGTGCACGAAATGTAACGCCGTCTTGTATCGCGCCGAACTTGACAGGAATATCGATGTCTGTCCGAAATGCAATTACCACATGCGAATCAATGCCAGGACACGGCTCGATCATTTTCTGGATCCGGAGCCGCGGGTCGAGATTGGCGCGAACATCAAGCCTGTGGACAAGCTCAAGTTCCGCGACAGCAAGAAATACAAGGACCGCCTCGGTCAGAGCCAGAAAAAAACCGGCGAAGCCGACGCGCTGGTGGCGCTGGCGGGCCGACTGAAAGGCATACCCCTCGTTGCCTGTGCATTCGAATTTGAATTTATGGGGGGGTCAATGGGTTCGGTCGTGGGTGAGCGATTTGTCCTCGCCGTGGATAATGCCATTGAGAACCGTACGCCACTGGTTTGTTTTTCCGCCAGTGGTGGTGCCCGCATGCAGGAGGCGCTGGTTTCCCTGATGCAAATGGCCAAAACCAGTTCGGCACTGGCGGCAATGAAGGAGCAGAACCTGCCCTATATCTCGGTCATGACCGATCCGACCATGGGCGGCGTTTCGGCCAGCCTGGCCAGCCTCGGAGATATCAATATTGCAGAACCCGGTGCCCTGATTGGTTTTGCGGGCCCCCGGGTTATTGAGCAGACGGTTCGTGAGACATTACCGGAGGGATTCCAGCGGAGTGAATTCTTGTTGGAACATGGCAACATCGATATGATCGTAGACCGCCGCGAAATGCGTGACAGAATCACCTCGCTTATCAGTACACTAATGCATCTTCCGGCCGCTTGAATAATATGAGTGACTGGATGACCCGACAGGCCTGACCCATGCATGCCAAACCTACCGTTGCTCCTCTAGATGCCGGATCTTTCGAAACCATGCGTTTCAGGACGCTGGACGAATGGCTGGCCTGGCAGGAAGAACTGCATTTCTCGGCGATCGACCTCGGCCTGGACCGGTGTACCGAAGTCGCAGAACGCATGGGGCTGTTGCATCCGGAATACACTGTCATCAGCGTTGCCGGTACCAACGGCAAGGGTTCCAGTGCCTGCTTGTTGAATGCTATCTACCTGAACGCCGGCTACTCGGTAGGAACTTATACCTCCCCCCACCTCATTCGCTATAACGAGCGCATCCGTATCAATGGTGCGGAAGTCAGCGACCGGGAACTGTGCGGGGCATTCGAACGGATTGACCGTGCCCGTGGGGATATTTCATTGACTTACTTTGAATTCGGCACACTGGCTGCGATGGATATTTTTCACCGCTACGGTGTCGAAATCGCCATACTGGAGGTAGGGCTGGGCGGACGTCTGGATGCAGTAAATTGTCTGGATGCTGACGTGGCCCTGATTACCAGTATCGCCCTCGATCACGAAAACTGGCTGGGCAGCGACCGGGAATCCATTGGCCGGGAAAAAGCCGGTATATTGCGCTCCGGTGCCCCGGCCATAACTTCCGATACGGAACCACCTGCTTCGATACTGGAATATGCCGGCTCGATTGGTGCACCGATGTATATCAGCGGGAAAGATTTCAACCTGGAAATTACGGACAGTTCCTGGTCCTGGCGATATGATACGATAGAATACAGTGATCTCCCTTTTCCTTCACAGCACAACTCCAGTCAGGTCGGCAATGCCTCCGGTGTATTAATGGCGGTTACAGCCATGCGGGAACGTTTCCCGGTCGGGGAGGAGTCAATCAGGGAGGCATTACGCAGCTTTAACCTGCTGGGCAGGTTCCAGATCGTTCCCGACAAGGCGCAACTGGTACTCGACGTGGCCCACAATCGTGAAGCCGCGGCCCTGCTTGTTGAAAACCTGAAGTCATTGCCGGTAAAGGGAAAAACCCATGTATTGATAGGAATGCTCAAGGACAAAAATCATGCATCCATTTTCGGGGAACTGGCTGCGATAGCAGACGAGTGGCATATTGTGACGCTTGAAAATCCCCGTGGAGCTGACTGCCATTTTCTTGCGGAAGTATTGAAAGGATTGTCTGGCGAAGAAACAATCCGTTGTCATGATGATGTTGCTTCTGCACTGACCATGATTCGTGGATTTGTTGATCCCGGTGATCGCATCGTAATTACCGGTTCGTTCCTGACTGTGGGTGCGGCTATCAATCTCCTCAATCTGCAACATTAATCATAAATGGAACAAGGCCTGAAAGAGCGACTGGTAGGCGCGGCTGTTCTGGTGATCCTGGCGGTAATTTTTATTCCCATGCTGCTGGATGATACCGATGAGACAGACCTCGTGATCACGGAGACCAATATCCCGCCAAAACCCGAAAAGATGCCGGAAACAGACGACGAAGGTGAATTCAGTTCGCGGATTATCCCCCTCGAAAACGAGAAGCAGGAACAACAGACAACCGGGCAGGACACTGATCACGCAAAAAAGATTATCACGGCTGAACCGGTGGAAGAAGAAGTACAACAGGAGCCTGCTGGCGATGACGACACTGTAAAAGGAACAGATGGCAGGTCCGAAACGACCGTCGGATTGAACGCCTGGGTCGTCCAGCTTGGCAGTTTTGAGAGCGAGGAGAATGCACAGTCATTGAACGAGAAGTTGAGAGATGCCGGCTATACATCTTTCGTCGAGCCATTGAAACAGGAAAGCGGGACGGTCCATCGTGTCCGGGTGGGGCCGGAGTTGAAGCGCTCCGACGCGCAAAAAATCCGGGACAAGCTGGAAAAATCACTGCAACTCGAGGGAATTGTTGTTTCCTACCCATAAAGGCCTGATCAAAACGAATATGCAGATTGCAGACATACTCATTCTGGTTTTATTTGCATTGCCCGCCCTGGTTGGCGTGTTTTACGGATTTCTGAATATTGCCTTCTCGCTTTTGGCCTGGACACTCGCATTGGGTGTTTCCGCGAAATTTACGCCTTATTTCTCACCCATGCTTTCCAGCTGGATTGAAACACCGCTCATTCGGGTAGTGCTAGCCTTTGTTGGACTGTTTATCATCAGCCTGATCATTCTTACCGGTATCGGCTTTCTTATCGTAAAATTGCTCGGCAGGACCGGCCTTACTGCTACGGACAGGATACTCGGCCTTTTTTTCGGAATGGGCCTGGGAACTGCCATTATCACCGTGGTGGTTTTTCTGGCGGGTTTTACGGCACTGCCGGCGGAAGACTGGTGGCAGGAGTCCCGCCTGGTGGGGCCTTTCGAGAGACTCTCGATCTGGGGGGAAAGGTTTTTGCCGGAGTCCATGGTTGAGTATCATGGGTACGAACCGGTCATCCCGGAAAGTGGAATGGAAGCCCCCGAAGAGGTCAAACCTGAAGCGGCCCCGGCTGAAGAGCAATCCTAGAGAGCGATATGTGCGGAATCATAGGCATTGTCGGCAAGCATTATGTAAACCAGGCTATTTATGACGGCCTGACAGTACTGCAACATCGTGGTCAGGATGCGGCGGGTATGGTGACATACCATGATGGGCGCCTGTTCCTGCGCAAGAACAACGGTATGGTCAGGGACGTTTTCCATACTCGACACATGGTAAATCTCAGGGGGAATATGGGAATTGGCCATGTCAGGTATCCCACCGCCGGATGCTCCTCGTCCGCCGAGGCGCAACCATTTTATGTCAATTCTCCCTACGGCATCACCCTTGCGCATAATGGCAACCTCACGAACGGCCAGAATCTGAAGCGCGATTTGTTTCGGGATGATTTGCGGCACCTGAATACGGATTCCGATTCGGAGGTACTTCTGAATGTTCTTGCACATGAATTGCAAAGACTGGGTAAGTTGCGCCTGGAAGTTGATGATGTGTTCGATGCAGTCGGACAATTGCACAAGCGATGTCGCGGCGGTTACGCAGCAGTAGCAATGATTACCGGCTTCGGCATTCTCGGCTTTCGCGATCCCCACGGTATCAGGCCGGTAATTTTCGGTCAGCGCGATACCGATCAGGGAAGGGAATATATTATTGCCTCGGAATCAGTTGCCATTGATGCACTGGGATTCGAGTTAATCCGCGATATTCGTCCGGGCGAGGCGGTTTTTATCACCAGAAACGGTGAGATCCACACTCGCCAGTGTGCGGAAAATTCTTCTTACTATCCCTGTATTTTTGAATATGTTTACCTGGCTCGCCCTGATTCCATCATCGATAACATTTCCGTCTATAACGCCAGACTCCGGATGGGTGAAAAACTCGCAGACAAGATATTGAAGCTGAGGCCGGATCATGACATCGATGTCGTCATTCCCATTCCGGATACGGGGCGAACATCTGCTCTGCCACTGGCCCAGAAACTGGGTCTGAAATACAGAGAGGGGTTCATCAAAAACCGTTATATTCCCAGGACTTTTATCATGCCGGGACAGGCGGTAAGAAAGAAATCCGTCAGGCAGAAACTGAATGCGATTGATATGGAATTCAAGGATAAAAACGTTTTGCTGGTCGATGATTCTATCGTGCGTGGCACTACTTCCGGCGAAATTATCCAGATGGCACGCGAGGCGGGAGCAAGACAGGTATATTTTGCTTCTGCTGCTCCACCGGTGTCCTATCCCAATGTCTATGGAATCGATATGCCGTCGGCCGGTGAATTGATAGCATATAACAAGACGGAAGATGAGATTGCCCGCGCAATAGGTGCCGACTGGTTAATTTATCAGGATCTGGATCAATTAATCGATGCGGTGGCTGAGGGCAACCCGGAAATCCGCAATTTCGACCTGTCATGTTTTAACGGTGAATATGTGACTGGTGATGTCAGCCAGGATTACCTGACCCACCTTGATCAGCAGAGGAGTGACGAGGCGAAAAGCAGGCGAGATTCAAATGAAGAGAGCCTGGTTGACCTGTCCAACAGCGTATAATTCTTGAGGTTGTAAGAGATTTCCTTCGTTCTAATTGATAGTCATTCCGCCGCTTTTATAGTGTTCTATCTCTGTCCTGGATTGAATAACCATATCAAGGATACTGATCGCTTCTTGCAATCCATTCTCGAATATACTGGCCGATGCCTGGTCAATCTCGTCGTTTGTAACGATTTCGGCATAGCTTTCAGGTGGCAGTTCACCAAACTGCTGTTTGTAGATTGAAATGTACATGGAAATCAGTCGCACGCATTGAGCAAGGTCAGTCTTGTCGCTTACCTCGACCAGGGACTGCAGTTCCACTTCTTTTGACTTGATTTCAGCAAGATTCAGTTCCGGTTCTTTCATGTAATTACCCTGTTATGTTTGGTTTCTGCTGAATACAGGGCAAACTTCGTGCCGAAAATTATTATCTATATTAATCAAATAGTTGCGATAAACCTTTCCATTAAACTTACCCGTGATTTGTCGGGTTTGAACGACAGTATTTCTCCCCCGGATATCGACGGTTTTAACCCTTGGGCACCATGTTTGTGATGCACTACGCAAAATGTGCAAACTCATCTGTGATTCGGCTCGCAAACCGGAACATCTGTGCTTGTGAAACTGGCAGTTCAGCATATGATCTGCAGTATGCGTTACTTGTCGCCAAATCACGACAGAAGAAAACGATAGTGGAAATGTTGAATGAATATGGAAATACTGCGCTCGAACAAAGTCGTCAACATTACAGATTACAAGATACGTATGAATACTGAAGATACGAAAACTACAGAATTGTTGAATGAATGCCAGTCGTTAATGTCTGATCGCCTGTCACAATCACTTTCATTGATGATGGACAAGGCAGATGATGTACTTTTTGATCTCGCACAAAGGGGCGGGCCAAAGGAGCATCCCTTCTATTTCAATGCGATGCGGGAAATCAGGCTGAAACGAACGAGTATTGAAACCGCATTCAGGGACAGGTTTTCTGAATCTTTCACGGAAGCAATACATAAAATCGAGCAGGATCCTTCTGCATATTCTGATGAAGAAAATATTAATGAAGATGTGGATATAGAAGAATTACTGGCAGTTACAAATACATCAGGGAAAATCAGGCATGATTGTCAGGAAGCATTATTATCGCTTGATGAACACATGGCTACATTGCTGGAAGATGTAAAAATAGACAGGCGGCAAAACCCGGTCTATCCGGAAAGAGTGTGCACTGCTTTTCAGGATGCCTGCAGGGAAATTGAATCCGGTATAGAAATAAAATTGATATTGTTCAAACTGTTTGAGAAATATGTTACTTCTGGATTACAGGATGTTTATGCGGAAATTGATGGCCTGTTAACTGAAAAAAGATTAAGCAAACAAACAGATATGTCTGTACAGAACCCGATCAGGCCCGCCGGCGGCAATCAACAGATATTTACGTCAACCAATAATATTATCAAGGACAAGAATTATTTTATTATTGCGAACCGGATTATCCGGAATGAAATAACCGAGCATCTTGGTTCAGCCAACGTGCCAAAATTTGTCAGGGATTTTCTGTTTACTCACTGGAGTAAATTAATGATGAAAATTCATATGCGGGACGGTACGGATACCAAGGCCTGGCAACATGCAGTGGAAGTTATCGATGATCTCGTTAACTGCATTGGCAGTAATACATCGTTAACGGAGAAAAGAAGCCTGGCCCCGATGATGCCGAATCTGATTCAAAGACTCAAGTACGGCATGAACGTTATCCCTGTCTCACCGACTGTAAGGGAAGAATTCATCTCCGAGCTGGTGCAGTATCACAAGAACCGGATCAACGAGGAAAACAACCCTGACAAGACTGACAGGAACCTGGCCAGTGAAGATGTTACAGTTCCACGTTTCAAGACCCGGATTTCAAACATTCCGTTCATGGATGAATTACTGGTCGACAATAAAAAGAAAAGCTGACGGTATAAGATAGGTACTTCCTGTTCCGGTCCCTGTATTGCCTTCCTTGGGGTGTGACAATTTTTCTTTGACCGCCGGGTTCAACGCGATACTTCAGGCAATTCCGGTGCTGCTGGTATTTATTTCATTTGAATGTGAATACAGCGCCGGGATTTTACCTGGATAAAATTCCAGATCCGGAGCCCTCACGGCTTGATTTTCGTACGCTGTCACTCTTTAATAATCATTATTGTTTCCTACCAGCCGGACCGGCGGGAATACAGACCCTTTGATGAATAATCGCGTTGCAACATTACTGATCTGTATAGCGGGTATTTTTACCCACAGCGGCTGCAGCCCCCTGGCTGCAGTGGGCATGGTTGGTTCAACCATAACTCGCTCACTGGAAGATCCAGCCGTTAACCAGCCCCGGAAAAATTACCTGACAGAGGAAGAGGCACGGCGAAATATTGCTATCGCCAACGTGAACCTGGCAGCAGCCTATTTACAACAGGGACGTTTTGAAAAGGCGCTGGAAAAACTCCAGCGTGCCAGGATGGCCGACCCGGACTATGCACCTCAGTATAATGTATCCGGCCTTGTCTATCAGCAATTGGGTGATAATCAGGAAGCGGAACAAAATTTTCAAAAAGCGATCAAGCTTAATCCCGAAGATTCATCAATCCTGAATAATTACGGTCTCTTTTTGTGCCAGGAAAAACGGTTTGAAGAGGCAGAATTGGCCTTCCAGAAGGCGGCGATAAACCCTTTATACAAAACACCGGAAGTAGCGATTACCAATGCCGGTACCTGTGCTCGCGAAAACGGTCAATTGGAACTGGCAGAAAAACATTTCAGAGATGCATTATCGCTTAATCCTTCTATTACCCCTGCATTATTGCAAATGGCGGAATTGCAATATCAACGTGGTGAATTAAATTCAGCCCATGATTATCTGAATCGTTATCTTCAAATTGCCGATCATACGCCCCGGACATTATGGCTGGGCATCCGGATTGAAAAGGAGCTGGGTGACAAGGATGCCGTTGCCAGTTATGCATTGTTACTGAGAAACCGGTATGCTGATTCCAGGGAAGCAACATTGCTGAAAGAATCGGATATCCGTTAGTTTTGTACATGAATGAAGAAAAATATAATACTGACTCCCGGGTTTGCGCTTTTTCAAATTTTTTGATGTTCCTGATATTCGCTCTATGTTATCCCTGTATCACCAATGCCGGGAAAGCTGATGTTACGGATGTTCATGCTGAGTACAAGGGGCATTCCCGTTTTACTTTTCATGTTACAGTCAGCCATCCTGATGAAGGTTGGTCGCATTATGTTGATCGGTGGGAAATAAGGACGACTGATAACAAGATACTGGCCGCGCGCCCATTGCGTCATCCGCATGTCAATGAACAGTCATTTACACGTTTTTTGCCGAATGTGCCAATACCGGATTCAGTCAAAACGGTAGTGATCCATGCACATTGTTCGAAAGATGATTATGGAGGAAAAACGGTAGAAGTAGTATTAAAGAGGGATGAATAAAACGTATATTTCCACTGCGCTTACTTCTCATATAACCATTTCAGCAGTTCATCCTGAATCAATGTTCCAATCGTATTTTGCACACCGGTATAATTCTGGAGAGACACGATCAGGTATTGGTTACCGTTCTTGCTTTGTACATAACCTGCCATGGATCTCACGTTTTTTATCAATCCCGTTTTGATCCGGGCACTCCCGGGTTCCAGCCTGTTGGTCAGGCGTTTCCGAACCGTGCCGTCAACACCCACCAGGGGCAGGGAGGCATAGAATTCCGGTTGATAGAAACTCCGGCTGGCGTGCTCCAGCAGTAATGCGAGCGTACGGGCGGATATCCTGGCTTTCCTGGAAAGTCCTGAACCATTATCCACTACCAGTTCCGGCGCATTGATGCCAATTGTGTACAACCAGTCCTCGATTGCCTTTCTGCCACTTGCCTTGGTTCCCTTTGTTTGCAGCACTTCCCTGCCTATAGTTAATAACAGTTGCCGGGCCATCACGTTATTACTGTATTTGTTGATATAAGTGATGATCTCGCTCAGGGGTTTCGAGGTGCCGATATAAAAAGGGGCTTTACCGTGAACCGTGGTTTTTCTGAAAGTACCACTAATCGTGCCTCCCATATCCTCCCACAGGGCACGGAACACGCCATAAAGGTAATCATCGTCCCGTAACATGGAGCGGAGAATTTCCCTTTCTCCACACTGTGCAGGATACTCACCGCTGAATTCAACGACGGTTGGAGTGCTCTGTGAAAGGATATCCATGCGAATCTGGTAATGTTTGCCGCCGCATTTGCCATTGACCAGTTTCAGCCTGTTGCGGATTTCAAGCGTTTCTGACGGCGGATCTGCATAGATATGGACCCTGTTTTTCTGAGGAATAATATGGAAATGGTGCGCATGGAAATTAAGTAATGTAGCATCGGGAAAAGTGTTGTAAACACGGTGAGGACGATTATCAAAATCACCGGGCGAGCCGGGTTCATCCTCGAATAATTCATCATCAATCAACAAATCGCCCTTGATGTTTTTAAGGCCCCGGCTTCGCAGTGTGTACAACATGTGCCAGAAGGTCTCTCTGACCAGATAGGGATCTCCGCCGCCCTTTATTATCAGGTTACCGTTAAGCGTGCCGTTTTCCAGTGGACCGTCCAGGTAAAAATGCGTTTTCCATGTATAGGTAGGTCCCAGAAGCGAAAGACCGGCATATGTCGTCAGGAGTTTTATAACAGAGGCCGGGTTTCTTGGCGTATCGATATTAAATGCTATGAGCGGTTCACCCCGATCAAGATTCCGGATGTAAACGCTGAGTGATTCGGCAGGAATGTTGTAGCGTTTTAATATCTTCGTGACACCTTCCGGCAGGTTTGCAGGATGCTGTGTAGCCGCATGAATAAAAGTAGAAATAAAAAGACAGGTGAGGGCAACGCCTGTGAGCAATATTAATTGCTTTATTCTTGTTGATAATGTAATGCCTGTCATGACTGTATCAGTGCAGGGAAATACTGGTATTCATAAAACACCGGCAACTACAGCAATCATGATCATCATATTAATGAAATTTATTCCTTTACAGCACCGCAATTCCAGCAGGCATCAAACTGTCCCTCGATAGTCTCACCGCATTGACACTGCCAGGATGGCAGGTCGTCCTCCCCGGCGTGAAGAACAGACTGGACGATAGATTCCGCTTCAGCAAGGTTATTATCGTGTATTATCCAGACTTCCGGCCAGCACTCAACCGGGGGCAATTCACCTATTCCACTTGTCAGATTCTCATTCTTGATGACACATTCGATATTTTCGAGTTCCAGCAGGCTTTTTACGTGTCCCGCCATAACGAGATTGTCGCTACTGTATACTTTTTTCATATAGCGTCAAAAAGCATCCGGCAAGGTCAAAGTGACTTGACAAGCAGGTAGAGACAAAGGATTAAAGCGATTATCGCAATTGCGGACAGGAGCCTGAGCAATTTAATTGTCCGGGATTGCGATCTGGCCAGGATTTCGTTCTGCCTTGCAAGTTCCTCGATCATCTTGATCTGTTCTATATCGGACTGATTATTGGCATCCAGCCGTGCGTGGATCCGCGACATTTCATTTCCCAGTTCTTCCAACGTAACGGGAGTTGACACGGGACTCTCCCGGTCAACGGATTCTGTTTCCCGGCGTTCCCTTAGCAGTCGTACCAGTTTCGTAGCGCCCTGTATGATTAACGGCGCAGTGTTTAAAATGGTATTGACAGTCCCGAAAGCCATGTGAGCTATACAACCCGACACTTTGACAATGTCTGGCTGGCAGACCGGCTGATGAACAGGCTGTCGGTACCGACCGTAATCAGTCTGAATCCCTTGTCCAGGTAGGGATTTACTGCGTTGGCATCAACCCCGAATATACCCAGTTGAATCCCGGCCCTGTGGCAGGCATTGGTAATGGTCTGGATTGCCCTCCGTACTTCCGGATCATTGACCTTGCCGAGCTTGCCCAGGCTGGCAGAGAGATCATACGGACCGATTAATATGGCATCGATACCGGGTACTTTTACAATATCGTCGATATTTTCGATTGCTCGCCGGCTTTCCGCCTGCAGGATAATGGCAGTATCTGTATTTGCCCTTTGCAGGTAGTCCTCGAATTGGATGCCGTAGGCGTGAGCACGACCAATACCCACGCCTCGTGCACCTTCCGGGGCATACTTCGAATAACGGATAATCTGTTGTGCCTGGTCGGCGGAATGGACCTGGGGCACGATAATACCGGCGGCACCGATATCAAGCGCCTTCTTGATCCAGATTTCATCACCGGCCGGGACACGGATTACGCAGGGGCATTGACCAGCCGACTGCAACATGGCCTGTGTTTGTTCGGGATTAAATGCACCGTGTTCGGCATCGATAAACAGCCAGTCGAAACCAACCCGGGAGAGTATCTCGGTGATTTCCGGCGAGGGCAGGCTGACCAGTGGTCCGATGAGCCGTTCACCCTTTCTCAACCGGCTGGCAAAGGAAGGTTGCTGTTTTCCGGGCATATTCGCTGTCGGGAAATCCGTTGCGGGTTAAAATCAAGTAGAACCTATCTCAGGATTCCCCGCAACCCGCCGGGACGGGGCGTTTGCGACCCATCGCCGCGTCGCTCGCCGCTCATTGGGAACGACACAATGTCGTTCCTCGCACCTTGCGCTGCCTCCGTAACCGCCGCCGTCGCGACCGCGCGGAATTCTGAGATAGGTTCTATAGAGATATATTCTCATTAATACCACTTTCTGTCTAAGGAGTAGTTATGACTGACACAAATATCAGTCTGGTGGAGGCGCCCTGGATTCTCTACTGTTGCATGCGTGATCCGGCAGTTCCCGGCCGGGTGAAGCTGCTGGTTGTGTTATTGCTCGCCTACATCCTGAGTCCGGTCGACCTGGTTCCGGATTTTATCCCGGTACTTGGCTTGCTCGATGAGATCATTATTATCCCTCTCGTTCTTCGAAAAATATTCCGGTTGATCCCGGCCGGTCAACTGGCGAAATACCGGGAGGAACGCGCAACGGTTTACAACAGGGGGTTATCCCTGCTGGGACTGTTTATCGTAACAGTGATTTGGGGTCTGATTCTTTTCCTGATATACCAACTCTGGTCGGGACTGTGATTTGCGGGATTTTATTTTCTCCGCATGCGTTCCAGGCGGCGGTTACCGGGCTTGTCTGCCCCCTTGCCTTCAAGTACATATCGGGTGAACCAGTCACCTTCCTCCTCTTCAACAGCACCGGTACTCATTGCCTCGCCCTCTCCCCCGGATGCAAAGCGGCGCAGGCAATTATCAATGATCAGTGATTCAGTTTGCCGGTATTGTTTTTCATTCATCCGGTCGAAAACTTCCCGGCGGATATCCTCCGCCACATGGATGGCGTGGTCACGGCAAAGTTCTTTCATTTGTGCCGGCTTATTGTCTGCGAAAACCGGCAAGGCAAGTGGCAACATGCTACCAATCGCAATGCAGTTGAACAGAAATGTTTTTTTCATTAGGTCATATTCCAGGTATTGATAATCGCCATCACCAGGCACGCCCAGGCAAGAATGAATAAGAAACCACCGAATGGCGTAACGGCGCCCAGCCAACGGGGCAGACCCAGTGCCAGTAAATACAGGCTGCCCGGGAACAGGACAATTCCCGTCAACATAAGCCAGCCGGACCATTTTATCCAGTCATTCGGCGGCAAGCTTGATACCAAAAGACCGGTTACCAGGAGGCCCAGGGCGTGATAGAAATGATACTGGACCCCGGTATTAAAAACACCAAGCATTTCCGGACCCAGCCGGGACTTGAGACCATGTGCGGCAAATGCCCCTAGAATGACGGTGAGCATTGCATTGAAACCGCCCAGGATTATGAACCATTTTGCAAGTTGCATTAATATGATTACTACGTTCAACCAGATAACTACTTTACACGCATCGCAGCAGGAATTCACAGCGCGATGTAAACTTTCAGACGGGACAATGGAAGTGAAAATCCATGAATGAAAAAAACAATCAGGATAAATCCCTGCCCCCCGGCTTTATCCAGCACCCGGCTCACTTTCTGGCGCTGGGTTTCGGGAGCGGATATATGCCGCACATGCCGGGAACGGCCGGCACGGTTGTCGGAGTTATCTGTTACCTGCCGATATCGGGATTGGGGCTGTTAGCCTATATTTCGCTGGTTTTTGTGTTGTTTATTCTCGGCGTGGCATTATGTCACAAGACTGCAACCGATCTGGCGGTGCACGATCATGGTGCCATTGTCTGGGACGAGATGGTTGGCTATCTTGTTACTATGATAGCGGCGCCTGCCGGGTGGGCATGGATCATTGCCGGGTTTGTTCTTTTCCGCCTGTTCGATATCTGGAAACCGTGGCCCATAAACTGGTCTGATCGTGCAGTTTCAGGAGGAATAGGAATCATGCTGGATGATGTGTTCGCAGCTGTTTATGCCATGGCTATACTTCAAATAAGCGCTTATTTGTTATACAGTTATAGTTGATAACGAGAATCAGGTTCAGGAAATCGGGGAAGCACCATGCTACAGCGATGTCAAGCTGGATCACTTTTTCTGATTGGCATCAGTTGCTTATTGCTGACATGCCCGCCGGCGTATGCCGATATTTACAAGTATGTCGACAAGCATGGCCGTGTTTACCTGACCGATCGCCCCAAGAATTCCGGCTACAAGCGACTGGTCAAGACCTGGAAAGGCTGGGTCGAACATGACCCCTCGCGGTTTTCCAGCCGGGAGTTCAAGAGAAACATGAAAAAATATTCGCCGGCCGTGGATAACGTGGCCAGGGCCTACAATATTCCCAGGACCCTGCTGCACGCTATCATCACGGCAGAATCTGCATACGATCCTGCCGCTGTATCACGTGCGGGAGCTGTTGGATTAATGCAGTTGATGCCTGCAACGGCGAGACGATACGGCGTCAGGAATCGTTTGAATCCGTATGAAAATATCCAGGGCGGTTCACGCTACTTTCGAGACCTGCTGATTATGTTTGATGGCGATCTGGCCCTGGCACTGGCGGCGTATAATGCCGGAGAAAATGCCGTCAAAAAATATGGTAATAAAATCCCCCCCTACAAGGAGACCAGGACTTACGTCAGACGCGTCATCAGGTACTATAAACAGTACCAAAAGACCATGTCCTGAATACCGGACAAGTGTGTTTCATACGCAACAAACCCTTTCCCCGATTATTGTGTACCGATTGAGTTCTGTGTTTCTGGTCGATAGAATCAAGAGTAGAAATTTTTAGTTAATTCAACCGGAGGCGGATATGGCCAAAAAGAAAAAGCCAGCGAAAGGATCTTTTTTTACTGATGTGAAAACCCTGCGTGACCGTGCCCGCAAGCATATGGAGAAGGGTGCTGTTACGGAAGGTTATAGTGCCGATAGAAAAACTGTCATCAAAATATTGAATGAAGCCTTGGCGACGGAACTCATTTGTGTCTTGCGATACAAACGGCATTATTACATGGCCGAGGGTGCCGACGCTGAAACGGCCGCTGCCGAATTCCTGGAACATGCAACCCAGGAACAGGAGCACGCCGACCAGATTGCAGATCGCATTACCCAGTTGGGTGGGGAACCAAATTTCTCGCCCGAGGGCCTGGCTTCACGCAGCCATTCTGAATATGTCGAGGGAAACAGCCTCAGGGAAATGATCCAGGAAGATCTGGTTGCCGAACGGATCGCCATCGACAGTTATACAGAAATGATTCGTTATCTTGGTGATAACGATCCTACAACACGGCGCATGCTGGAATCGATACTGGCCGTTGAAGAAGAGCACGCTGATGATATGGCCAGCCTGCTCGAAGCAACTGCCTGAGGTTTTATTTCAACATATTTTCCCTGTCCTTGCTGGACATCCAGCCGGTGAGGACATTCTTCATTGCCTTGTCAACTGTCATTTTGACCGGACACAACCACGATTCAGGCATGAACAATGTGAATTCACCCACCTGGTAACTTATCGGAATGTAAACAGTAACACGTTGTTCCTTTTCAATTTCATCCGGTAATTTCGAGAGATCGTCCTGCATTACAAATCCGATCAACCGAACCAGCAGGTCCGGGACCGAAACAGCCATGACCTTTTCAGCTTTTTTATCATCGTCGGAAGGTGCAAGGTACCGTGTTATTTCCTTCACAGCAGTATACAGGCTCTTTATCAACGGAATGTTTCTCATTGCGCTGCCTCCGCGACCGCATGGAATCTCGAGACAGGTTCCGGAAATTTCCGGGTAACTGTGTCAATCCATGAAAAGAAATAAATCAGTGGAAAAAACCAAGAATCAATGGAAGCAGCACCAGCAGTCCGCG
>DATIPP010000006.1:0-3250 GCA_035471825.1 Gammaproteobacteria bacterium | reverse complement strand
ATATAGTCATCGATGGCGTCAGCCTGGTCAGGAATTACCGCGGCATCTTCCGATACGAGATTGACAGGTACGGGCTGGAATCCTTCATAAAAGGATTTCCTGAGTGTTCGGATACAAGCCCGTAACCCGGGTCCCCGCCTTGACTGAATTATAGTTACTGACAGTGCCATCATGTTGGTGGCATCATTATCACGTTTCTATAAAATCCCCTCGCGATGATCTGACGCCGGGTGGCTTGACTACGTCGAAACAGTGACAGATGGTACACTACCGGCGGATCCTGCCCTGGTAGCTCAGCAGGATAGAGCATCCGCCTCCTAAGCGGAAGGTCGCAGGTTCGAATCCTGCCCAGGGCGCCAATTCAACAAAATCCATAATTGTTCAATACTTCTAATTGATCAGAAAATACGAACCTGCGGCCTTCTTTTGGTCGCAGGCTGGACAATAAACAAACATCTTATCGCATGCCACAGATTACAAATTAAATCCCACACGGACACCATAATTCGTTATCATATCGGGCTTTTCCGGCCCCGGTCCCGGCTGAAAATCAGGTAATAATACAATCAAACGCCCATACCGGGTTTTCAATCGCAATAATGGCAAAAAAAGACAGCACGGCAATCTGTTCCCATATCGGCATCGTCGGTGGCGGTCAGCTCGCAAAAATGACGGCCTTGTCCGGACTACAACTGGGTTGCGACGTACGGGTTCTGGAACGCAAGGCCCAGGGGCCGGCCATGAATCTCGCGAGCCATACCTTTGTCGGTGACTGGGACGATCCTGCCGAACTCATCCGACTTGCAGAACATGCTGATGTCGTGACACTGGAAAACGAATTTGTTGATGCAGAAAGCCTTGCGGAACTGGAAAAGGCCGGGCACTTGCTATTTCCAACCTCGCGCAGTATCGGCCTGGTACAGGACAAACTGATCCAGAAGCAGACCCTGCAGGATGCCGGCCTTCCCCTGCCGTCGTTCCGTGCCATTTCAGGCCGTGAAGATATTCCGGTAATTGCAGAGGAATTCGGGTGGCCTTTAGTCCTCAAGGCACGGCGCAACGCCTACGACGGCAAGGGCAATGCCACGATCGAAAATGCCCGCGATACAGATGCTGCCTGGGAGAAACTGGACGGTGATAACCGCGCGCTGTTTGCCGAGGCCTTCTGTCCTTTCACAAGCGAACTGGCCATTATCATAACCACGGGCAGAAACGGTGAAGTCGTCACCTATCCGCTGGTCGAATCCGTACAAAGGGATCATATCTGTCATATTGTGAGAGCTCCCGCGCCGGTATCGGATGAAATTGTTAAAAAAGCAACGGACATTGCAGCAAGGGCGGTCACCGCAGTCGGCGCCATCGGCAGTTTCGGCGTGGAACTGTTTCTCACGCACGGAGGAGAAGTTATTATTAATGAACTGGCGCCGCGCGTGCATAATTCCGGGCATTATTCCATCGAGGGCTGCGTATGTTCACAATTCGAAAATCATGTCCGGGCTGTTCTTGGCTGGCCACTGGGTTCAACACGGATGGTCCGTCCTGCCGCGGTGATGATAAACCTGCTGGGTGAAGCCAGCGGCAGTGGTTACCCGGCCGGTTTCATGGAGGCACTTGCCATAGCGGGACTGCATGTGCATATCTATGGCAAGGACGTGAGCATGCCGGGGAGAAAAATGGGTCATGTCACTGCACTGGGGGAATCACTTGAAGAGGCGGAAAAAATCGCCCGGACCGGTGCGGACATCATCAGATTCGGAGTGAAACAATGAGCAGGAAAAAACCGATAGTCGGCATCATCATGGGGAGTGATTCCGACTGGCCGACACTGGAGCCGGCGGCCGCTGTCTGTGATGAATTCGGCATCCCCTTCGAGGCCCGGGTGGTCTCCGCGCACCGGACGCCGATCGATATGACTGAATATGCCATAAGCGCGCACGAACGCGGCCTGCGGGTGATCATCGCCGGCGCCGGCGGCGCCGCCCACCTGCCGGGAATGGTAGCCAGCCTGACACCCCTGCCCGTTATCGGCGTACCGGTTGAAAGCAAATCATTGAAAGGACTGGATTCCCTGCTTTCCATTGCCCAGATGCCGCCGGGCGTGCCGGTCGCCAGTGTCGCCATCGGTGGAGGTAAAAATGCCGGCTTGCTCGCCGTTGCGATCATCGGCCAGGAGAGTAAAAAACTGCAGTCACGGCTGATTAAATACAAGGATGACATGGCGAAGACATCGCGCGCCAAGAACAGGAACCTGAAAAAGAAAACCGCACGTAAAAAAACAACGCGAAAAAAATCCGCCAGCAAGAAAAGTTGATATATCAGTCCGTATAGAAAGAAGGTTCTCCCTCGGGCCTTGTCTTGAACCGGCGGTGCACCCATAAATAATCCACCGGCTTACGCCGTATCTGCTCCTCGAAGATCCGGTTAATTCGCGTAATATCTTCCTCCAGGTCGTCTCCGGGAAAATCTTCCAGCTCTTGCTGGATAGTCAGCCGGTATCCCCGATTTTCCGGAAGGCGTTCCTGTACAATGGGAACAACAGGCGTTCTATCGATCGCGGCGATGCGTGATGTCGCGGTAACAGTCGCCGTCGGAATCCCGAAAAACGGGACGAATATGGAATGCCGGCGGCCGAAATTCTGGTCGGGAATGTAAAGCACGGGCATATTGGAACGCAGGCTGCGGATCATGGAACGCAGATCATCATGCGGTATCACCTTTCCCACATAGCGGATTCTCTCACTGGTAATGATGTGCTCAATCAGGGGATTGTTGTGCTTACGATACATGGGATGGAAATCCCGGTGCAGTTTTAACACACGGGAAATAATCTCAAGTGTCGTAAAATGACCGGCCAGGAGAATGGCTCCCCTGTTTTTCTGCAGGGCCCGGTCCAGGTGTTCGAGTCCCTCGATGTGAGCAAGCGGCCCGAAACGCCGATCCGACCACCAGTAACCGATTCCGAATTCAAACAGGGAAATTCCCAGAGACATGAAATGTTGTTTGAGGATTTTACGGCGCTCTTCCTCCGGGAGTTCAGGAAAACAAAGTCGCAGGTTCGTCTCGGCAATTCGTCGCCGTTTACCGGCGACATGAAATAAAATAAAACCGAGCATTTTTCCCAGGTATACCTGCAAGCGATAAGGCAAAAGATTGATCAGCCACAACAGGCCGTACATTGACCAGATTAACCAGTAGCGTGGATGAAGGAATCGTCTATTCAAGAATCAACCTGCTGTGGTTTAATTATTAT
>DATIPP010000005.1:0-5066 GCA_035471825.1 Gammaproteobacteria bacterium | reverse complement strand
GGTCTCCGACATCTCTTGAATTGCACGGGAGAGCAAACCGGCTTGCATGGGCAGATCACCGATTGTAGCACTGGTCAGGAAATGTCCGCCAGACAGCTGGACAATATCAGTCACAACGGATGTGTCAACCGCACCCAGAGCGCCCTGCTTTGGATCCTTGATATCCACGATATCAACGCCGGCTTCCATGACGGTTCTTGCCTCGGTGGTACAGGTGACACTCGCGAGCATGCGTGTCATGCCGTGTCCTCGCTTTTTACCTTTTGCGCACGAAAAATCCGGACCTTTTCCATCAGCCAGTTCCAGGCTTCAAGCTCTTCCTCGCCCGCTGTCTTGTCGACGGCAATCTGCAAATAAGCAATCTCGCTGTCGATTTTTTCTGCCGGTATCATGTGAATACGGCTGACGAGTATTGCAGCTTCCAGCACGGCTGCCCTGGCCCGGTTTAACCCGGTAAATGGGGCATGGGTTTCCCGGTAGACCTCGCGGCAACGAAACCGGGGGCGCAGCTTGTCATCGGTACAGCCCTCGACTTCGATTTCAACGTGACTCAGCGCGGCTTGCAGGCGACTGCCCTCGATCTTTACCGCCGGGACGACCGGCCAGTCATAGCGTCCCGTCAGGCAGCCGGCGAAAATGCGCACATCGTCAGTGAAATTAATAACGGCGATATTGTCCCGTTTCAGGTTCTCGAGTGTTGTCGATGGCTTGAAAGGTGCGATTTCGTATTCTTCGCCGAAACGTTTTACGCCCATCGGGGCGATATGTACTGTCCCGTCGGCATTCAATGTGGTAACAATGGTTTCGCGTATCATTTCCCGCTCACGGAGTAGTTCTTTTTCTTCTTCTTTTTCTTTCTGCTTGCTTTCAGGGTCGAACCTTCCTGCTTGTACTCGCCTTCACGGAGTGCGTGTGCCGCCCGGGTGGACTCTTCCTGTTGCTCCCTGCTGACAGCCGGTACGGCGACACCCCAGTCCAGCAGTTCATCCTGATTGTACCGCTTACCCAGTTGCCAGGCGATCTGGGCCTTGGCCAGTTCCACGCCCATATAGAAGGCGTGCGGGGCGTCGTCCTGCAGCAGTTCCAGATCCGGAAATAAATCAAACGGGTCTGTTCCTGATTTAAGCCCGTCACGATTATAAACACTGATACCCTCGTCACTGATCTGTACGCGGTAACTCGGATCGCGAATCTCGCCGGCGAGCTCAAGGATTTCGTTTGCAGTGTATGGAAATGGTTTGCGCGAATGCGTCGTCAACAGGGAATCATCATAACCCTTTGGCAGGCTGTGGTCCTCCCGGGCGGCGTACATGATTCGCCGGGCCCTGTCTGCTTCGCGCACGGCAGATCGGGCATGCGGACTGACCTCGGTCGTCAGTATACTGGTGATATGCATTTCCGATATCAGGCCGAATAGGACCGCGTTAATGCCGGTGGTATCCGCTTCAGTCAGTTCCGTCAGGTTGCCTATTCCCATCATGATATCGATATCCGGGCATTGCTGCCGTAGTTGCAGATAACGCAGCAGGGACTCGGTAAAGCCGAAATGAATCGGGTCCAGTACGCTGTCAGCGATAAATGATCGCCCTTTTCTATCGAGTGTTTCAATGGCACGGTACAGGGAATCCATATCCTTGTGTCGATCCGGTATCAATACAGGTATGGAGTCCACTTCGTCCGCGATCCAGAGAGAGCTTTCCTTGAGGCTTAACAAATAATCGGCGCCGGCCTTACCGCCCCGTACGAGGTCATCCTCTTCCAGGGAATCCACGCTGACGTGATGCCCTTCGCCATGCAATGCCTCGATGGTCTCTTCCAGATGCGGAAAGGGCGTATCCGGCAAACAGCCCACATCAATCACGTCAGCGCCGTCTTCGCGGTATTTTGCCGCACGAGACAGGATTGCCGGTATATCGAGCATTGGTGCGTCAACTATCTCGGCAAACAACGCGACATCATACCGGCTGAGATCGGGAGGTTCCGCATCGCCACCAAAGAAAACCGGCAGATCCTTGAGGTCTTCCGTGCCGCGAATTATCGGTAAACCGAGTTGCTCTCCCACCGCGTCGAGATCACCGCGGCAAAGCCCCGGTACCAGCACCTGGTCGAAGCCTTCGACATCAGACGGTGACAGGCGGCGTTGGATCATACTGGCCGTCATCAACGCAGCGACGCTGACACCGATATCCTTCACTTCATAACTGAATTCCGCTGATTCCGTTGATTGCATGGATTCAAGTACGCGATGCAATCGCTTTTCGGCCAGTTTCCCGGTCAGGAAAAGGATATGTTTCTGTGATTCGTCGGCCATGGGGGCAGATTATAAACGCTCTGTCAGTGGAAAATTGTCTTGATTGACTGGTTGATATCAACCATTTTACGGGTCACTATAACCTGTAATATGCAGAATTTATGCCGCAATACATACAATAACGATTCCAGGTACTTCTAAATAACTTATTGATTTTAAAATACTTATAAAAACAAAAGCCGGTATTTTACCGGTACTGGAAGGACTGGCACGAATTTCGCTCTAAACAGGGTAACAAATTCAGAGTGACAAGATGCGTACAGCGACAATCAACGACTGTCACCTAAGTTACCAGCCCGGTATGTCATAATGCCGCCTCGTAACAAGCAGGAACAGTTATAAGGATTTGAATAATATGCAGATACATTTACTGGGTACAGGTGCCGGCGGCGGATTTCCTCAATGGAACTGCAATTGCCGTAATTGCCGCCGCTTGCGCAATGGAGAACTGAAAGGTAGTGCAAGAACACAGTCTTCTATCACCGTCTCCGGTAACGGTGAGGACTGGGTGCTGTTCAATGCTTCTCCGGATATCCGGGCACAGATTCAATCCTTCCCGCCCTTCCAGCCGGGCCGGGAAGTGCGTGACACCGGGATACATTCCATCATCCTTTGCGATGCCCAGATCGATCATACCACCGGCCTGATCATGCTGCGGGAACATACCAAACCCTGGGACGTTTACTGCACTTCCGCCGTGCACGAGGACCTCACGACGGGCTACCCGCTCTTTAACGTCCTGGAACATTTCCGCGGCGTGAACTGGCATGAAATCAAGACTGACGAGAAACCTTTCACTATCCCCGGCATCGACGATATTCGATTTACGGCCGTGCCATTGAAAAGCGAGGCGCCGCCATTTTCACCGCATCGTCACAATACAGTACCCGGCGACAATATCGGTTTCCGGATCGAGGACACGAAAAGCGGCAAGAACCTGTTCTATGCACCGGGTCTCGGTGTTATCGAAGATCACGTGCTGGAATATATGAAAAATGCCGACTGCCTGCTTATCGACGGTACTGTGTGGACCAACAATGAAATGTCCAACGAAGGTATCAGCGACAAGCTGGCAAGCGAGATGGGGCATCTGGACCAATCCAGCGAGAAAGGAATCATGAACACGATCAAACCGCTGGAAAAACCACGGAAAATTCTCATACATATCAACAATACCAATCCGATACTCGATGAAGAATCACCGGAACGAAAAGAACTAGAAGCCGCCGGGATCGAGGTATCGTATGATGGCATGGATATTAACCTGTAACGGAAACGACTATGGCTGCTAAAAAAACCAAGCAACGGTGGACACGCAAACAATTTGAAAAGAAGTTGCGTGCCAAGGAAAAGTATTATCATATCAATCATGAATTTCACGTATTGATGCATAACGGAAAGCTGGACAAAAAGGCGATCCAGGGCTGGGTCATTAACCGTTTTTACTACCAGACGACCATACCAATCAAGGACGCCGCCATTATGTCCAACTGCCCGGACCGCGACGTGCGCCGGCACTGGGTGCAGCGGATTATCGACCATGACGGCGTCAAGGGTAACGAGGGTGGTATCGAGGCATGGTTGCAACTGGGTGAGGCGGTCGGTATCAAGCGCAAGGTATTATTGTCCGGCGAGCATGTCCTGCCGGGGGTACGGTTTGCCATCGACGCTTACCTGAATTTTGCCCGGCGGGCATCCTGGCAGGAGGCGGCCTGCTCTTCCCTGACAGAACTGTTCGCACCGAAAATCCACCAGAACCGGCTGGATACCTGGCCGCAGCATTACCCCTGGATCGAGGAGAAGGGCTATAACTACTTCAGGAAACGGCTAAGTGAGGCACGGCGTGACGTGCAGCACGGGCTAGAAATTACCCTGGATTATTTCAGGACCCGCGAACAACAGGAACAGGCGCTAAAGATTCTCCAGTTCAAGCTCGATATCCTCTGGACCATGCTCGACTGCATGTGGATGGCCTATATTGAAAACAAGCCGCCGTATCACAATTGTAAGTGACGACCATGACTGAAAAAGCATTCAAGATAAATGACAGGCCGGAAATAGCGCCGACTTTCCGCTTCCAGTGGGAAGAGGTACAGGATTGTTACGTGGTGTTATATCCTGAAGGAATGGTCAAATTGAGTCCCAGCGCGGGTGAAATTCTCAAGCGATGTGATGGTCAAACTACAGTAGAAGACATTATCAGAGATCTAAACGAACATTTTCCCGACGCCGACCTGAAAGACGACGTCCATAAATTTCTGGAGGTGGCACATGACAATGGCTGGATCCGAGCAGCAAAGTAATCAATCGAAACCACTCTGGTTGCTCGCGGAGCTGACCTACAAGTGTCCGCTGCAATGTCCGTATTGCTCGAACCCGGTTGATATCGCCCGATATAAGGACGAATTGTCGACTGATGACTGGTTCCGCGTCATGCAGCAGGCCCGCAAGATGGGTGCGACCCAGCTGGGTTTTTCCGGCGGTGAACCCCTGGTCAGAAAAGACCTCGAGGAATTAATTGCCGAGGCCCGCAGGCTGGGTTTCTACACCAACCTGATCACGTCCGGTGTGGGCATGGACGAGGCGCGCGTCAAGGCATTCAAGGAAGCGGGACTGGACCATATCCAGATCAGCTTCCAGGCCAGTAACGAGGAGCTGAACAATTTCCTCGGCGGGACGAAGACATTTGCCCATAAAACGGAAATGGCCCGGCTCGTGAAAAAATATGAATATCCCATGGTACTGAATATCGTGC
>DATIPP010000004.1:0-2280 GCA_035471825.1 Gammaproteobacteria bacterium | reverse complement strand
ATATAGTCCCAGGTGGCCGGGCTGATGGCGTCGGCGACATTCAGGATGACGGCCGTGCGATCCGTCCTGTTGTCCTGGGCATGGACGAGCAGCGCCGTCCCCAGGATGACCAGCAGGAGTGAAAGACACCGGGACCATGATTTCCGGGAGACTCGCATCATGTCCAATATCTTCACACTGATTGGTGACTATTGCTATTAACCGGGCGTGTTCATCTGCCGGAAAAGGCGCACCACCATCACGATGATCACGATCACGCCGATGACCAGGACCGCCCAGAGCAGGATGCGCTCGGAGGGAATGACGCGCCTGGGTACGAGGGCTTCCTCGCCTTTCAGGGTAACGGCTTCACCCAGCGTGGCCGCCTCGATCAGGCTGGCCTGCTGGTTGTCACTCAATACCCGCATCAAGGCATCGATGGGCCGGCCCGGCGCCTCCGCGGCGGCATTGCCGTAGGCCAGTGTAAACGGCCCCTGGCCGCGGGCGAGGAAATACAGGTCGTTTGACAGCCAGGCGAATTCCAGTTTCGGCGGTTCCGGTCCGATACCGCCGTCTGTTTTGGTCTCGAGTTGCCAGTAACGGTCCGTGGTCCTTTTCACGCTGGTGCCGCCGCTGTCGACTTTCGATCCACGCATGTTGAGGCTGTAAAAGACACCGCTGTAATGCGTGCGCCATTCGGCCTCGGGATTGTCGCGGGATTTCAGCGTGCCTTCGATTAAAGTGTTGTCTTCCGGCAGGATGATATCCACCTGTTCGATCGGAAAGACGCCGCCGGTGTTGAATTCGTAGATTTTGTCATCCTTTTTCGATTGCACGCCCTCGACAATGCCACGATGGTGTTCCTTTTGCGTGTTGATGGTTTTCAACAATGCCTTGACCGATTTTATCTGCAGGCCGTGGCCCTGGTCCCACCAGGTAAAGCGCAGGTACTGGAACTTGCGGTTAGGTAATTCGATAATATTTTTCGTGAGCGTGTGATCACCGTAATCGAGGTCCGACAGCACGGCGTTGGCGGTGACGGTCTGCCACTTCTGCAGGTCGTTGCTGCTCTCGAGGTGCGCGCGCTTGATGTAACCGCCTTCCTTGCCGACGAGATCGATCTCCAGTTCGTCCACGGTCTTGTCGAGCTTGCTGAGATCGATGAGGTAACTCGCGATGTTGGCGCTCTCGGTAACAAACCCGTTGCCTTCCGGCTTGATCTGCTGGATGGTGCCGTCTTCCCCGATGCGGATCGATTCGCTGTCGAGATCGCCGTGCAGGGGGAAAAACGGCAACTTGACGCGGATGGACTCCTCGGTCTGCCGGGTCTCCTGGCGACGGATGGCGTGCGGGACGTGCCGGCCGCTGTTATTGAAAACACGGATGTCACCGAGGTCGTCACGCGTCACCGTGCGGTAGATTTTTTCCGGCAGTGCGACCTTGTAGATGGCGGCACTGCCGTCGGTATCGATAATAAAACCGTAAGCGAATTCTTCCAACGAGGGTTCCTGTGAAAGAACCATCGTTGGAAGAGCTATCAGCCACAAGCTACTGGCTACCAGAAAAAAACAAAAACGACGCACGACCGGAGAATTCACCTTTTATTTTGTTTGGGCCCTTGGTGGCAGCGGCGTGACGTAACCGATAAGCAACATCAGGCCGCCCACGCTCAGAAACGACACGATGCGGGCGATGGTACCGGTATCATCCAGGTCTATAATGAAGAGCTTGATCACAACGGCCGCCAGCAACCCGGCTCCAGTGTACCAGAGATTGCGGAAGCCTTTTTTCGTGGCAAATCCCATCAGGGCGAAAGCCGTAAGCGTCCAGAGGATGGTAATGCTGGTCTGGAAGATTTCCGAGCGGAACATGCTCCAGGCCGTGTAGGAAACATCGGCGTAAAAATGCACGACGTGGGCAACAAGCGAGTTCAGCCAGATGAAGGCAATCACGCCGAGTATTTTCATCAACACGTCCGGGTCCACGTTCGGCAGAGCCGGGATCCGGCCCTGCTTCCAGTGGCCCAGCCAATCGAATATCACGACCATGGCAAACAACTGGGCAATGTCCTGCGGGTTGATGACCGGGATGTACGGCAACGGGTCCGGGTTGCCGGTTTCGAGACACATTATTAATGTCCAGCCGGCGAGGTAGACGGCGATCGGGAAAATGCCGATGGCGAGGTATTGCACCGGGAAGCGTTGCACCGGCCAGTGCAACCGGTCGCGGAGATAGATCAGCTTGAACACGGCGATGGCCGGTATGGCGCCCCAGAGCACGTTGTTCCAGTTCTGCATACCG
>DATIPP010000003.1:0-2836 GCA_035471825.1 Gammaproteobacteria bacterium | reverse complement strand
TACACCGCCAGGATGCCGAAAAACACGCACAGGCCGGCAGACAGGACAGCACCATCGTAGTAAATGGAATGCTGTTGCAGGATTGCTTGCAGTTCCTCGTTCATTTCGGGTTTTCTGTTACCTAGACATCAATAGTGGTGATTTTCTTGATCATGACGTAACCCATGAATTCCATGATGATGATAATGGCCAGCACCACATAACCGATATTCGTGGTCCAGAGTTTCGACATGTTATCCGGTTCCAGGAAATACAGCAGCACACCCAGCAACACCGGCAGACCCGTCATAACGATCCCCTGTAATTTTCCCTGGGCAGTCAGGCTGTCGATTTTGCCCTCCATCTGGTGTTTACGGCGCAACGTGTCGGCCAGTGATTCCAGTATCTCGGCCAGGTTACCGCCGATTTCGCGGTTGATACGCAGGGCCGAGGTCAACATGGCAAAATCCTGGATTGGCAGGCGTTTCTCCATGTTGGCCAGGGATTTCTCGAAATCCGTACCGATGCGCTGTTCGCGCATGAACAGCTCGAATTCCTGGCTCAGGGGCGGTGCCTGCTCCTTGACCAGTCCTTCCATAGCAATGTTCAGGCTGGCGCCGGCACGCATGGCGCCGGACAGCATGAGCAGTCCATCCGGTAACTGTTCCTCGAACTTGCGCAGGCGTTTTTTTCGCATGGAACGGTAAACCAGCCCCGGCAGTACGGCCAGCATCATGAAGACCACCACCGCCGTCAGCATGTCACCGACAATAACCCAGATTAACAACGGCAGAACGAATATGGCGATGAGATTGAGGTAAAACAGCCGCGTGGCGTCAATAAACATGAACATGTCGGCCATGTTGGCGCTGGCGGTTTCGGTAAACGTTTCCTTGTACGTGGCCATGAACTCACTGCCTTTCTGCAGCACGGCCCAGGCAAGCAGCGTGGCAGAGAGAAACACGCCGATGACTACCAGGAGGTAGAGTGATGAACCGGCGAGATTGAAAAACAGTTCCTTCATCAGGTGTTGAAGATATTCATGTCGACTGACAAACCACGCTGCCGCAGGTCCTCGTAAAACTCGGGGACACGCCCGGTGGCGTGGAAATGCCCCTTGACCCTGCCATCCTGGTCGAAACCTTCCTGCTGGAAGCGGAAGATGTCCTGCATTTGCACGATATCACCTTCGGTGCCGGTAATTTCCGAGATGTTGATGACCTTGCGTGTGCCGTCACTGAAGCGTGTGATTTGCACCACGATATCCACGGCCGATGCGACCTGGTCGCGAATCGCCTTGCTCGGTAAATCCATGCCGGCCATCATGACCATGACTTCCAGGCGGGCAATCAGGTCGCGCGGTGAGTTGGCATGTGCGGTCGTTAACGACCCGTCGTGACCTGTGTTCATGGCCTGCAACATGTCCAGTGCTTCACCACCGCGGCATTCACCGACCACGATACGGTCGGGACGCATACGCAGACAGTTCTTGACCAGGTCACGGATCGGAATGGCCCCCTTGCCTTCCATGTTGGGCGGGCGCGCCTCCAGCCCGACAACATGTGGCTGGCCCAGCTTGAGTTCCGCCGCGTCCTCGACCGTAACGATACGTGCATTCTCCGGGATAAAGTTGGACAAGACATTCAACAGGGTGGTTTTGCCGCTGCCGGTACCGCCGGAGATGACGATATTCATGCGGTGGAGTACCGCCATCTCCAGGAACTTCACCATGTTTTCATTGATGGCGCCAAACGCAATAATGTCGTCAGTCGTGAGCTTCTTCTTTGAAAATTTCCGGATGGTCAGGCAGGGCCCGCGAAGTGCGAGCGGCGGGATAATAGCGTTAACGCGTGAACCATCTTTCAGGCGCGCATCCACCAGCGGCGAGCTTTCATCAATACGCCGGCCGAGGGGGGACACGATACGTTCGATGGCCGACATGACAGCGTCATCGCTGCTGAATACGACATTGGACTTGGTCAGCCGCCCGGCCTTTTCAATATATATTTCATCGTACTTGTTGACCATGATTTCCGTAATGTCATCCTGGGCGAGCAGTTCCTCCAGTGGTCCCAGCCCCACGGCTTCATTCAATACATCGGTTGCCAGTTGTTCCTTGTCGACATTTGACGGGAGTTTCCCCGCCATTTTTTCGATGATTTCCTTGATCAGTTTTTCGACATGGTGGCGTAGCTGTTCCTCGGACATGCTGCCAATATCCGTGCGGCGCAGGTCCATCAGGTGCAGCAGTTCCTCGTGTACGCGGTTTCGCCACATGAAGCGCTCGGACTTGAACAGGGTATCGTCCTCGGCAATCTCGGCGTGGTGATGCACGCCGATCATGGTCTTGACGTTTGTTACATCCTCAACGTAGGAACCTTCGGCTGTTTCGTCAATGCCGGCCGTGATATGAAAGCCGCCGATACTGATGACATCAGAGGAGCGTAAAGGCCCGTAGCGCTGGAATTCCTTGCCGTTAATCAGCGAATCCCCGCCGCTCTTGTCCTCGATGAAAAGGCCTTCCGCTGTCCGTTGTATCTCGGCATGGTAGGGTGCGACCTTCCAGCCGCGCAGCTGGATAAGGTTGTCCCTGGCCTTGCCAATACCGCATTCATTGATGGGGCAGCGCAGTCCCTTGATCTTTTTGCCCCCTTTTGTTCTTACGACGACGTCAAACATATATTTATCTTTCTTTATGGTTGGTTACAGGAAATCTTGCCTAGTCCAGGATCAGGTCCCCCCGATCAACATTTTTTTCAAAGGTATCGATCAGTTCCTTGCTGCGGTTGACCCGGTCCCGGTTGAACTGTGATTTGGCGTCAAACACCGTGGGGGTAACGAAAATAACCAGTTCGGT
>DATIPP010000002.1:0-5981 GCA_035471825.1 Gammaproteobacteria bacterium | reverse complement strand
GCATCAACAAGTAAAATCACATTGTCCAGTACCTCGCGTACACAGTCATCACGGGCATCCGCCTGCCTGAGTTCAAGTTTTTCTTTGAGCGCGTAAATGGCATCGAGTGCCCCGGTCAGTTCATGAAGTTCGCGTTCAACTTTTCCGGCATCTGTATCAGTCATACCTGATCACCCATTCACCAAAACTGTTTCAATAAGGTTACTATAATTAAAAAAAGTGGCTATCAATTTGATTCAAAGCATTAGTTAGTTGTCCATGGCCCTTCGATATTGCCTGCCATTGACAACCGACTATTAACCACTGGCTACTGATAATCAACATTACCTCACACTCTTAATCCTTTTATTGCAACAACGGATTCAACCAATCGCCGTTTTCTTTAATTTTTATTCTTCTTTATCCCTCCATGCAGATTTATCTGTCATCCAGCCAACGAATTTCCATCGCCGTCGCCTCGCCGATTACCGTTTCATCCAGGCTTTCCGGTGCCTTTGCCCTGGTTTGCGTAACCGGTATCCTGCCGCCCATGATCTCGGCCATGTCCTGCGGCAATACCGGGTCTTTTTCCGGCTCCGCGTAGCCTGCTGGATAAAAAGGAAGGTTGCTTGCTGCATCATATTTATCTGTAGCGCCAATGGTATGTAACAATTCGTGCGCGATGATCACCTTGTTGTCCCTTTCCATGCGGTCACCGGAAAAAACATTCACGATGCCGATTAATCCCTTTTGCAGGCCGAGTGAATGGCGAAGATACTTGTGTTTTTCCGGATCGAAGTAGATGACGAAGAGCTTGATGTCCTTGGGATATTCATAATTATCGTTGCGCCAGGCCCAGTAACGCAGTTTCAGGCTCCACCACATCACGCCCAGCGGTGATTGTTCCGCCGGCGGCAGGGGTGGGTTTTTGTCCAGAGGTTTTGAAAGGTACACATCGACCGGGTGATCGAGTACGAGACCATAGCGGTCAGCCTCGCGTTCGAAATAGTTTTCGATCTCATTGAAGCTGTCAAAGGAAAGGGAAGCGATATGTTCCGAGGTGAATTCACCGCCGTCACCGTTTATCGGATATATGGCAACACGCAGGGCGTCATCCCAGTCCGTCGAGCGGGCTTTCGCCAGCCAGGCCGTGCCAGCCACGATCAACAGGACATACAGGAGGAACATGATCCTTACTTTCCTGAAAAAGCCTCCTGCCATGTGTTAATCCCCTTGGAGGTAAACGGTCAACCCGGCAGTGCCGGTGATTCTCCCGAACAAGTGATACTGATCAAATTCCGGGGAAACAAGATTCCCCGGAATACCCATTATACATTTATTAAATTTAACGCCTGCCTCTTCCCTTTCCGGGATGATTTTTAGCAAGACCCGGCGGCAGATTTTTCTTGCCTGACTGTTTCCAGTCCCTGTCCAGATCGCGGCTGTAGTACCAGTCATCGTCACGATAACGGTAAAAATAGCCGTCATGGTAAAAAACCTCAGGCAGATCAACTACAACATAGACACCGAGACGGGAATCATAGACCAGATCATGTTCATGATACTTCGCACGATAACCATGTGCCGGAGCATGGGGCGGCGGTCCATAACCGTGATGGTGATGATCATGAACAGTTCGCACCGTACAACCGGACAATACGAATATCGAAGATGAAATAAACAAGACTGCAAGTTTATTTAATGTGCCAGCCATTTTAATTGTCTCCCGGTTTTGGAATTACAGGATTAGACTGCCCTTACCCGTAAATTCCATTCCATTTGCAAACTAAATAGTGAAACAGTTCACAAAATGCAGAATTAACCAGCCTGGTCAAAGCAGCTTCTTGTCCAGTACCAGGTTCAGGCTGTACCGCACGCCGAAACCGGTTGTGTCGGTGGGTATATGCGCAAGCCCGCCCTTGCGGTTACTGCTGGAAAGATCCACGTGTATCCAGGTGACATCGTTCTTGATAAAACGGCCGAGGAACCGCGCTGCCTGAATGTGATCGGCCATACCTTCCTGGCCGCACTGCTTTACGTCGGCGATCTGGCTTTCGATGATTTTGTCGTAGTCCTCGTCACGCGGAAACGGCCAGACGCGTTCGCCGCTGTCGCGCCCGGCATCAATGAGTTTCTGCATGAGCGCTTCATTGTTTGTAAAAATGCCACTGTAGGAAGTACCCAGCGCCAGCATGCAGGCGCCGGTCAATGTTGCGTAATCCATGATCACTTTCGGTTTCAGTTTCGAGGCCAGTGCCAGGGTATCGGCAAGTACCATCCGTCCCTCTGCATCGGTGTTCACCACTTCGATGGTGGTGCCGTCAGAAGCGGTGACAACATCATTGGGGATATAGGACTTCGGTCCGATATGGTTCATGGCAAGCGCCAGCCAGCATTCCACCGGAAAATTGACCTTGAGTTCCGTCAGCGCCAGGAACGTTCCTAGTGCCACGGCGCTGCCCTGCATGTCCTCGTGCATGCCGAACATGTACTTGGGCGGTTTCAGGCTGACGCCGCCGGTATCGTAACAGATTCCCTTGCCGACCAGCGTAAGCGTACCTTTTTTACTTTTTGTCGATGGTTTGTATTGCAAACGCACGATGCCGGCATCCTGCGTCGGGCTGCCCTGGCACACGGCGAGAAAGGCCCCGGCCTTTTTCTTTTTCAACTCGGGGACACCGTAAAAATCCAGCTTCCATTTTTTCTCGCGGGCAAGCACCTTTACTTTTTTAAGGTAATCGGCCGGCGTCAGCTTGTTCGGCGGCAACATGGAGAGACTCCGCGCCAGGGCATTGCCTTCGCTTTCCGCAAGGGTGCGCTTGAAACCATGTGTCGTTTTCAAGCCATGAAGATGAAGTTTTTCCAATGATGGCTGCTTGTCCTGTTTGCTCTTGAAGCTCGGCATTTTGGCCGCACGGGCCAGCGCCGCGGCAATGACTGCCTCGGCCACACGTTCGCTTTCCTTTTTTGCAAAACCGGTAACGACGATACCAATCTCTTTTGCCTGTTGTCTGGTATGCGGATCGACAAGTTTTCTTGCAAGTGATAACAACTCAAACTCGGTGGTGTCTTTCCTGACTCTCGTGAAAGACACATGGCTGGCCTGCTTGTTGGGCAGGTCAAGTGTAAAGACCTTGTTGGTGGCCTTTTTATTACCGGCACGTTTCAGCTTTTCCTTCAAAACTGTGTGACAGGGCAACACGGACAATGTCTTGTCCGTGGCGGATTCAACGATCAGCATGATCCAGTTGGTACACTTGTCGAGTGTATCCTGGTCTGGCTGGCGGGCTTGCTGCTGTATTCGAATGCTTTGCATCAAAATGTCCTTTTCATTTCTTGAAATATTTATGACAGTCATTGTACTGTCAGGTCGTGTATTTTACGAACACCGGCAGGAGCTTGAGCATTCACATCATGCCGTTATCCCGGGCCGGCGATACACCGCTCCCGGGGATTCCACCCACCACGTGTCTCCTATATAGTGTTATCAAAGGTGGCTCGCATGGCTGAACAACAAGAACAGGATATTGATCCGCTGGAAACACAGGAGTGGCTGGAAGCCCTGGACTCCGTCCTTGATGTGGAAGGTGTCGAGCGGGCGCATTATATTCTCGAACAACTCGTGGCGAAGGCCCGTAAGTCCGGCGCCTATCTGCCGTTCTCGGCCACCACGGCCTACCTGAATACCATACCCCCATCAAAGGAGGAGAAGTCCCCCGGCGACCATGCACTGGAATGGCGCATTCGATCGCTGGTGCGCTGGAACGCCATGGCGATGGTGGTCAAAGCCAACCGCAAAAGCGGCGGGCTGGGCGGTCATATCGCCAGCTTCGCCTCGTCGGCCACGCTTTACGATGTGGGTTTTAATCATTTTTTCCGGGCCTCGAACGAGAAGCAATGGGGTGATTTGCTTTTCGTACAGGGCCACTCGGCACCCGGCATCTATGCCCGCGGATACCTTGCCGGCCGGATCACCGAGGAACAAATGAACAATTTCCGCCAGGAAGTGGACGGCAAGGGCCTGTCGTCCTATCCGCATCCGTGGCTGATGCCGGATTACTGGAGCTTCCCTACCGTGTCCATGGGACTGGGACCCATAATGGCCATCTACCAGGCGCGCTTCATGCGTTACCTGGAACACCGGGGACTGGTCAAACCCGGTGATCGCAAAGTGTGGGCCTTCATGGGTGACGGCGAAATGGACGAACCGGAATCAATGGGCGCAATCGATCTCGCCGCGCGCGAGAGCCTGGATAATTTAATCTTCGTTATCAACTGCAACCTGCAGCGCCTCGACGGACCGGTCCGTGGCAACAGCAAGGTCATCCAGGAACTGGAAGGTGCCTTTCGCGGTGCAGGCTGGAACGTCATCAAGGTCATCTGGGGATCCTACTGGGACCCGTTAATCGCGAGAGATACCACCGGCCTTCTTTATAAAAGAATGGAGGAATGTGTCGACGGTGAGTACCAGGCCTTCAAGGCCCACGACGGCAAGTTCGTGCGGGAATACTTTTTCGGCAAGTACCCGGAACTGAAGGCCATGGTCGCCAATATGTCCGACGAGGACATCTGGCGCCTGAATCGCGGCGGACACGATCCGCACAAGGTCTACGCGGCTTACGCTGCAGCGATGAAACACACCGACCAGCCGACAGTCATCCTGGCAAAGACGGTAAAAGGTTACGGCATGGGCGAGGCCGGCGAAGGCCAGAACATTACTCACCAGCAGAAAAAAATGGACGAGGAAGAATTGCGTGCCTTCCGGGATCGCTTCAATATTCCCATCTCGAACGAGGAAATCGCCGACGCCCCGTTTTACAAGCCGCCGGAAGACAGTGATGAGATTCAATATCTCCTTAACCAGCGCAAGAAACTCGGCGGATATTTCTTTGCAAAAAACAAGCGACCGGCGCCGTTAAAAATCCCGCCGATAGATATTCACCAGAAACTGCTGGAAGGAACCGGTGATCGCGAGATCTCCACGACAATGGCCTTCGTGCGGATCCTGAATGCACTGATCAAGGACAAGGAGATCGGCAAGAACATCGTACCCATCGTCCCGGACGAGGCGCGCACCTTCGGCATGGAAGGCATGTTTCGGCAACTGGGGATTTACTCCTCGGTCGGGCAACTCTACGAACCGGTCGATTCGGACCAGGTCATGTTTTACAAGGAAGACATCAAGGGGCAGATCCTGGAAGAAGGTATTAACGAGGCCGGCGCCTACTCCTCCTGGATCGCGGCCGCAACGGCCTACCGTCACCACGGCCTGTTCATGATCCCGTTTTATATCTTTTATTCCATGTTCGGTTTCCAGCGCATCGGCGATCTCGCCTGGGCGTCCGGTGACATGCGTTCCCGGGGTTTCCTGATGGGCGGCACCGCCGGCCGGACCACACTCGCCGGCGAGGGACTGCAACACCAGGACGGCCACAGTCATGTCCTGGGGTCAACGATTCCCAATTGCGTTTCCTACGACCCGACGTTTGCCTACGAACTGGCCGTGATCATCCATGCCGGCATGAAACGCATGTACGAACAAAACGAGGATGTTTTTTATTACATCACCGTCATGAACGAAAACTACATGCACCCGGCCATGCCCGAAAACTGCGAGGAAGGCATTCTGCGAGGTATGTATTTATTCAGGAAAGGCGGGAGAAAAAAACTCAAGGTCCGGTTACTGGGTTCCGGCACCATCCTGCGCGAGGTAATTGCCGCCGCTGATTTGCTGGAAGATGATTTTGACATCACGGCCGAAATCTGGAGCGTGACGAGTTTCAATGAATTGCGCCGCGAGGGACTCGATGCCCAGCGCTGGAACATGTTGCATCCTGACAAGAAACCGCGCGAAAGCTACGTGGAGAAATGCTTCGGCAAGACAGACATGCCGACTGTTGCCGCTACCGACTACATGAAAATCTACTCGGACCAGATCCGCGATTTCGTACCAGGCCGTTATTCAGTGCTGGGAACGGACGGCTTCGGACGCAGCGATACCC
>DATIPP010000001.1:0-6627 GCA_035471825.1 Gammaproteobacteria bacterium | reverse complement strand
CGAGGTTGTTCCGCCAGTCCGTGGCCGGGTGCGGCCAGGTCAGCAACAAGCCGGATTGCGGTTCCCATTCGGCAGGCAGACGCAGGCTCAATGCGGGTGGCTTTCAGGATAGTGGAGGGGTTGCAGGGAAACGGGATTGTTTTCTCCGCCACGTAACCTGAGGGAATGTTTTTCGGCCGCATCGATTTGCGTTACTGCCAGAAAGCGGAAGCCCCCGTCGGGATGACGTTCGGCATCGACGATATCACCGGCGAGTTTCCCGCTGTCTGTCACTTCCAGTTGATCGCCTGCCCCCGGTGTGATCGAGCCCTCGCCCTGTCCCAGGTAGAGTCGGCGTTTCAGTTCACCACGGAAATACAATCGCGAGATGACTTCCTGGCCCGGGTAACAGCCTTTCTGAAAGCTGAGTCCCTGCATCCGGTCCAGGTTCAGCATCTGCGGAATGAATGCTTCGCTGATCGCTTCAGTAATCCAGGGAATTCCGGCTTCAATATCCAGCAGGCTCCAGGTTGAGCGATCACCTTCCTCGAAGGCGATACGGATCCGTTTGCTCAGGGTAGAGAGCCTGTCGATCGGGCAGATTACGATGCAGCGCGGTGTTGAATTCCAGAGCCCGAGGACCGACAGATCAGCGTTCGTATGAACACTGTAGCCGTTATTATCGAAGGTTATATTGCTTACCTTCAGGGTTGATTCAATGCTCTCGCCGCTCAGACCCAGCAGGGCAAAGTCCTCGCTGACATCCTTCAATGTGACTTCCGCCCGGAGGATATACATGCCGAGTCTTTTCATGATCTTGTCTTTCAGCATGGCCGGCAGGATGAAATAAAAACGATCGTCGCGCCGGAAAAGGATGAAGGTGCAAATAGTCCGGCCATTGGGCAGGCACCAGCCGCAGAAACACCACTCATCCGGGGGCAGTTTATTGATATCACAGGTCAACTGGTTCTGGAGGAAGTCAGCGGCATCGTCGCCGCTGGCTTCCAGCATGGCAAAATGAGACAGGTCAAAAAACAGGTTGGATGATCGCGACATTATTAATTAACAACGCGTAAATGACCGGTTTTACTCATTGACCCGGTTGGCGGCGCGGATCCGGTCTACCAGGTGTTGCATGGCTTCAGATTCCGGGTTTGATTTGCCGATGATCCAGTCAAGTATTTCGAGGTCCGGTTGCTCCAGCAGGTATTCGAAATCATTCTTTTGCTGATCCGTGAGCACATCGTATTCCTTTTCGACAAATCGTTGCAGGAGTATATCCATTTCCCGGATACCGCGACGACATCGCCACAACAGGCTGGAGCGTCCGACCATCAGCTACATCGTACGCGAGACCAGCAGTTTTTTGATCTCGGCGATCGACTTTGCCGGATTGAGGTTTTTCGGACAGGTATTGGTACAGTTCATGATCGTATGACAACGGTAAAGGCGGAACGGGTCCTCCAGTTCATCGAGACGTTCGCCGGTATTTTCATCGCGGCTGTCCACTATCCAGCGATAGGCCTGCAGCAGCGTGGCCGGGCCCAGGTAGCGGTCAGGGTTCCACCAGTAACTGGGGCAACTGGTCGAGCAACAGGCGCAAAGTATGCATTCGTACAGGCCGTCCAGCCTGGCGCGGTCTTCCTTCGACTGCAGACGTTCCCGGTCCGGTGGCGGCGGTGACTGGGTCTGCATCCAGGGCTTGATGGACGCGTACTGGGCATAGAAATGGGTCAGGTCCGGCACCAGGTCTTTCACCACGGGCATGTGCGGCAGGGGATAAATGTTGATATCACCCTTCAGGTCCTCGATTGCCTTCGTACAGGCCAGCGTATTTGTACCGCCGATGTTCATGGCACAGGACCCGCAAATACCTTCCCGGCACGAGCGCCGGAAAGTCAGCGTCGAATCGACCTGGTTCTTGATGTATATGATGGCATCCAGCACCATCGGTCCGCACTTGTCGAGATCTATCTTGTAGGTGTCCAGCTTCGGATTTTCACCACTGTCCGGGTCCCAGCGGTAAATACGGAACACGCGGGCATTCGCAGTGCCATTAGAGGTATCGATTGTCTTGCCTTTTTCGACCTTCGAATTTTTCGGGAGTGTAAATTCAGCCATTTTGTTTCCAGTTATTTGTCAGTGGTCAGTTGTCAGTAGTCCGTTGTCATTTGCCATTTGTATTTATTACAACATACGACTGACCATTAACCATTGACAAGTGACTAATAGACTCTCTTCTTCGGTGGAATAACCTCGACTTCATCCGTCAGTGTATTCATATGTACCGGCCTGTATTCAAACGTGACATTTCCCCTGTTGTCCAGCCAGGAGAGGGTGTGTTTCATCCAGTTTCCATCGTCGCGGTCCGGGTAGTCTTCACGCGCGTGCGCGCCGCGGCTTTCCTCGCGGTTATTGGCGGAATGGATGCTGACCAGCGCACAGCGCAGGAGGTTTTCCAGCTCCAGCGTCTCGGCGAGATCCGTGTTCCAGATCATGCCCTTGTCGGCCACCTTGACGTCGGTATAGGAATCCCACACCGTCGCCATTTTTTCCATGCCTTCCTGCATCACCTCGCCTGTCCGGAAAACGGCGGCATTGTTCTGCATGGTACGTTGCATACGGTCCCTGATTGTTGCTGTCGGTGTATCACCCTTGTTATGCCGGATTTTGTCAAGGTGCTGTATACACTCACCGCCGGCATTTGGCATTGGTTTGTGCGGTTGGCCGGGCCGGATATTTTCGGCACAGTGTCCGGCCGCGGCACGGCCGAAGACGATAATGTCCAGCAAGGAATTTGATCCAAGCCGGTTGGCGCCGTGTACCGAGACACAGGCGGCCTCGCCGATGGCCATCAGGCCGGGAACGACTGATTCCGGATTGCCGTCCCTGTAATTCACGACCTGGCCATAATAGTTGGTCGGTATGCCGCCCATGTTGTAGTGCACCGTCGGGATAACCGGGATAGGTTTCCTGGTGACATCGACACCGGCGAATATTCGCGCCGATTCGGCAATGCCCGGCAGACGTTCGTTGATCACGTCGGGACCGAGATGTTCAAGATGCAGGTGAATATGGTCCTTTTCCTCGCCGACGCCGCGTCCTTCGCGGATTTCCATGGTCATGGAACGGCTGACGACATCGCGCGAGGCCAGATCCTTGGCGGAGGGGGCGTAACGTTCCATAAACCGTTCGCCCTCGGAGTTAGTCAAATAGCCGCCTTCGCCCCGCACACCTTCGGTGATTAAACAGCCCGAGCCGTAAATACCTGTCGGGTGAAACTGCATAAATTCCATGTCCTGGAGCGGCAGACCGGCACGCAGGACCATGGCGTTGCCGTCGCCGGTACAGGTATGCGCCGAGGTACAGGAGAAATAGGTCCGGCCGTAGCCGCCGGTCGCGAGTACCACCGCGTGAGTGCGGAAGCGGTGAATGGTGCCGTCTTCCAGGTTCCATGCCATGACACCACGGCAGACGCCGTCATCATCCATGATAAGGTCCAGAGCGAAGTATTCGATAAAAAACTCCGCCTCGTGTTTGAGGGACTGCTGGTAAAGGGTGTGAAGTATGGCGTGGCCGGTCCTGTCGGCCGCGGCGCAGGTACGTTGGGCCGTGCCTTCGCCGAAATTGGTCGTCATGCCGCCGAACGGTCGTTGGTAGATGCGGCCTTCATCCGTGCGGGAAAAGGGAACGCCGTAATGTTCGAGTTCGATCACGGAGGGCACGGCTTCCCGGCACATATACTCAATGGCATCCTGGTCGCCGAGCCAGTCAGAGCCTTTTACCGTGTCGTACATGTGCCAGCGCCAGTCGTCCTGCCCCATGTTCCCCAGCGCGGCGCTCATGCCACCCTGTGCCGCGACGGTATGCGATCGTGTGGGGAATACCTTGGTAACACAGGCGGTGGACAAACCACTGGCCGCCATGCCGAATGTGGCGCGCAGACCGGCACCGCCGGCACCGACGACAACCACATCGTATTTGTGTTCGATTATTTCGTAGGCATCAGACATGGACATCATAACTCCAGAAAAACCTTTAACACGGAAGTGATGGATGCCAGGCTTGTAAACAGGAAAACAAACCTGGTCAGGATGATGCTGCCGATCCTGAGCGCCTTGCAGCCAACGTAGTCCTCAATGACGACCTGCATTCCGAGTTGCGCATGATAAAAGAGGGCAATAATGAGAAGAATCAGTGCCGCACTAATGACGGGCGATTGCATCCACCGGGTGATCGCGTTGTAATCGGCGCCACCCAGGGCGGCCAGCGAAAAGATGAACCACAGACAAAGGGGAACCAGGGCAATTGCAGTGACACGTTGCGCCCACCAGTGATGCACACCTTCTTTGGCGGAACCCAGTCCACGAACTCGCGCCAGAGGTGATCGCAGATTCATGCCGCGCCACCATTCAGGCACCAGGTGCCTGCCGTCAAGAGTACCGCGATTACCAGTACCGCATAACCGGACAGATAGGTGGTCTTGATCTCGAGTCCCAGGCCGATATCCCAGAAAAGATGCCGGATGCCGTTGCAAAGGTGGTAATAAAGCGAAAATACCCAGGCAAACAACAACAGCTGGCCATACCAGTTGTTAACATGTTGTTGTATGGAGTTGAAGGATTCGGGTCCATTGGCCAGCGCTATCAACCAGCAGGTAAAAAACAGGGCACCGAGACTCAGGAATATACCGGTGCCGCGGTGGGTAATCGAGAGTACTGATGTGAGTTGAGGTTTGTAGATTTGCAAATGTGGCGAAAGCGGGCGATTGTCCGTTGCCATATTGTTATTACCTCTCTGATTTTTATTTGCCGGCCTGTCACGACCAGGCTCCTTCCCGGTGTCCGGCATTTCTTATCCGACGTCTCTAAAAATCAATACAACGGCCACGACGTTCCCAGTCACCATAGCGCGTTGGTTCCGGTCCCTTCGGACCACCGGTCTCGTTCGGGTGTTTTTCCGGATTCCGGCTTTCCGGGCCGGGCTTGTCATTATGTTGTTTGTTGTTATCGGTTTTTTCTGTCATATCAAGGACTTTCCGAAGCTTTCCCGGGGAACTGTTATAATCATCGCCTCCCGGCCGGGGTATGATAGCAAACTCTGGCCAAATGGGTAGATTATCAAGAACCTGTCTCATAATTCCGCACGGCCGCGACAGTGGCGTTTGAGGCGGCAGCGCAAGGAACGAGGAGTGATGTTTGGTTGTTCCAAATGAACGACGAGTGACGCCGCGATACCCCGCAAACGCCCTGTCCCTGTGGGTTGCGCGTTCCAGGCCCGCGCTCTGCGTTAATCGGCTTGGCGATAGCTACGGCTATCCCCTGCGCCTCGCCCCGTTGCGCCAGGTTCCCCTGGTGCAACGGGGCCTCGCGCCTTGATCGCGGGCCTGGAGCACGGCAACGCGGTTCGTGGGGAATTATGAGATAGGTTCTAGTACTTGACAATTCAGGAATTATCAACAGGGAGGTGGATAGTTGCCATGGATAACGGTTTTTTATACCCGATACGTATCACGACACGATTGTCACCACGGTTGCTCGCATTGATATATGGAGCGCATGCTATCAGCCTTGGCGTCCTGCCGGGTATATCATTATCCTGGACGGTCCGGTCTGTATTAACCGGATGTGTTCTCTACAGTCTGTATCGATTTGATGCGAGACACCGCCGGCGAAATGATCCCGGTTACCCGGATGAAATACAACTTAATCGCCATGATGAATGGAGCATGAAGTTGCCGTACGGAGAACTTCGGCCGGTAGAATTGCTGCCCCGTTCCTTTGTGCATCCCCGGCTCGTGGTATTGCGGTTCCGGGAGGGACGAAAACATATCGCCGTTATATTGACGCCGGATGTGGTGGACCGGGAGCAATTACGGCGACTACGGGTGAGAATCAAGTACCGGAAAACCTCCCCCGCGCAGGATGCGTCCATTAATGCGTGATACGGGTCAACCAGGCAATCCAGAATTTCCGCAGGGGTGTCAGCAGGACTTTTTGCCGGGTCAGTTGGCAGCCGGTCCGGCGGATTTCCTCGCAGGTCTTGACGGTGATCCGTGCCAGGATAATAAACAGCAACATGTCCCGCCGGTCCGTTGCAGTGATCATGTGACTGCTTTGTTCCAGGTCCGCAATCAAGCGTTCGATTTGGCCGGCAAAAAAGGCCGATACGTTTTCCTGTTGTGGCTGCAATAAATCGGCCGGTTCCAGGTTGAACCGGGCCAGTTCACCGTGTGGTGCAAGGAATTGCTGGTTGTTTAACAGACTCCTCGACGCCTGAAGATTGTCAAAATAGCGTAGCAGGCAGCCGGTCCGGTTGGCAGCGGCAATGGAATCTTGCTCGTTCGATCCGCAACACCGGGCAATGGATTCCCATATCAACCCGCTTCCGGTTGCGAAAAAATCCAGGATTTCATCGTAACTGTTGAAACGGAAATGGCTCAGTTGACGTCCGGTTGTTTCAATGAAAGCACGCAGTTTTTTTTCATCGACAGAGTCGTTAAGTATCAACCTGCTTAATGCCTGTCCGACGGGATGCCTGGCTTCAGCGGATGCGGCGCGCCCGAGTTCTTCTTCCCACCATGCCAGCTTGATCCGGGCAACACCCGGGTCGGAACATTCAACGATTATGTCCTCGACCTCGGTCAAA